>CAZGED010000232.1:0-1545 GCA_964525085.1 uncultured Senimuribacter sp. | reverse complement strand
AAGATGCTGAGGGTGATTGCATATGTGTTTGAAAAGCTGGAAGAGGTAACCCCTCTGATGCTGCAGAAACTTTTGTATTTCATACAGGGCATTTATTCTGCTTTGTATGGCAGACCGATTTTTGGAGAGGACTGTCGGGCATGGGTGCATGGTCCGGTATATCCGGAGGTATATGAACTGTTCAGAGATTTCAAATATAATCCGATTGATGATGCGCGGTTTGCTTTGTTTGAAGGAACTGCAGATGCCCTGACGGAAGACGAGAAGAATGTAATTGATCTTGTGGTGAATACATTCGGGATGTACGGTGGGAAAGTACTGGAGCGGATTACACACAATGAGGATCCGTGGAAGGAGGCCCGGAAAGGGTATGGAGACAGTATTCCTTCGAGTGAGCTTCTTCCGAAGGAATGTATCATGAAATACTATGAAGCGATCAACCATAAGTACGGGATAGGAACGGAAGAAGGTCTGAAGGCATATATCCATGATATGTTGGAAAAGACATCATAATGTAGAGGATTACTATAGGATATAACTTAAGCGGCGAAATGATATAAGACTCCGGGAGGAATTTCTTTCAGGATCTTATTTTTGTTATTCTCGCGAGAGGGATTTAAAACCAATATCTTATTCTGGAACGTACCATGCAGAACATGCGATTGTGGCTGGTATGGCAAGTACTTTAAAACATGTACCTAGTTCTCTGTCTACCCAGGTTATGGAGAATCACGCCACTTTTGACAGGGCAAAAAATTATACTATATTGGTTTTACTGAAGGACGAGACTTACCTAGCGCTCTGGCAAACAGCCAACTCTTTTGCTGGTTTTCTCGCGGGTTTTATGATATGATATATAAATACGGGATTTGCCCGATTTTCCAAAACGAAGGGAGTTGAGAAAAGCATGATTCAATTGGATCAGATCAAAGTCGATCTGCCGCAGGCGATCGCGAAGCTCAAAGAGGTAGGTGAGTCCCTTTGACCTGGCCGGTCTGAAGGGAGAATTAGAAAAGCTTACGAAAGAAACAGAAGCGCAGGGTTTCTGGGATGACCCGGAAGCGGCGCAGAACGTACTGAAGAAGAAAAAGAGCCTGGAAACCAGGATCGGGCGGTATGACCGCCTGGAGAAAGAATTTACAGATACGGAAGAGCTCATCGAGCTGGCTGAAGAGATGGAGGACGAAGAAGAGGCGGACGCCATCGTGGAAAACTTTGCCAAGCTGCAGGCACAGCTGGAAACGTTGAAGCTGGATACCCTGCTGGACGGCAAGTACGACCACAACAACGCCATCATCTCGGTCCACGCCGGTACCGGCGGCGTAGACGCCATGGACTGGGCCCAGATGCTCTATCGGATGTATACCCGCTGGGCGGAGAAGAAGGGCTACAAGGTTACCCTGGTGGATATGCAGGACGACACGGAAGCCGGCATCAAAAGCGCAACCATGATCGTAGAGGGCGAAAATGCCTACGGCTATCTGAAAAACGAAAAGGGCGTGCACCGTCTGGTGCGGATCTCGCCGTTTAATGCGGCGGGCAAGC
>CAZGED010000231.1:0-1693 GCA_964525085.1 uncultured Senimuribacter sp. | reverse complement strand
GGGCCTTATGCTTTGGCGCCCCGCAAGCGGCGCGAGCGGCCAGGCGCCAGTCGCGTCCGCAATTCTTTCCTACTACATGAAAAACGGATTTTCACTGCTTGGATCGTTGTAGATGGCACAGGTTTCCTGCCACCCTTCCATTTCGTCTTTGATGGTGTCGCACAGCATATCGTATTCCGGCTTCGAAATCTGATCGTTGTCCAGCATGCACTTGTAAAACCTTTTGATGCTGACCGCCGTGGATTTGATCGTTGCCGATGTGGACCATAGGCACTTACGAATGAAAAATTCTCCCAGGAATTCAGGCAGCCGCCACACACCTTCCCGGAAGGACTCTGCCTCATAATCCAGCAGATAGTGATTGATGTAAAAGTTGACGTTAGACAAATGCCTTCTCCTGGTCTGAGGCTTCAGATTCTGCATCGAAGCCGCAAACAGATCCAGCATCCGTTCATTTTCTTCTCTGATCTTTTCTTCGCAGTTTTCTTCACTGGCTTCATAAGGTTCATAGTCTTTTTCCATATTCATAATTCTCCCTTCATTACAAGCGATTACAAGCGTTATTCTCTTCCCGTTGATTGCATGCCGCCAGCCGTCCCTGATCTGATTGAAGTAATCCTGCCTTCCGTGATGAAAAAGCATCTATGGATATTTCTTATTATACATGACAACTCGTTAGATTTCTACATCAAAAACAAATGGATGCATCTTCCGCAGTCTAAAAAACAGGATTTTGCGGGAAATTCCCCGCAATTCAGCCAACCGCTCTCTTGCGCCCGCCGCTCCTTTGACATATAATAGAACCATCGAAAACATCCGCAGGAGGTCACTATGAACCAGACAGAATTAGAACAGATGATCAACCAGGTCATTGAAACCGAGATCAATCCCCGTCTCAGCGCTCACATGGGCGGCGCCCTGCTCAGCGCCTGCGAAGACGGCACCGCATACATCAAATTCACCGGTAGCTGCCGCGGCTGCTACGCCGCTGACGACACCATGGAAAACGTGGTCCGTCCAGCCCTGCTGAACCGGATCCCCCAGCTCCGCGGCGTGGTGCTGGACGACTCCGTCAGCGAGGATCTGCTGGACTTTGCCCGCTCCCTCATACGCCATGACACGCCCGGAGGTGAGCAGTGATGCACATCGGTGTCAGGTTTTGCGGCGGATGCAATCCGCGTTACGACCGGCGGGCCTATTACGAGGCCACGATCAAAAGGTGTCCGTCCCACGTTTTCTCCATTGCCGAGGCAGGCGTCTCTTATGACTGTCTCCTGGTCATCGGAGGCTGTTCCAGCTGCTGCGCCTCCTACGCAGAATACGATTACAAGAAGTTGGTCAAAGTGTGGGATGAGGCCGATCAGCCGGAGTTCTGAATGAGAGGGAAATCCCGGTTCTTTCCATCGTTTCCGGAATAGAAAAAGCACCGTTCATAAGAACGGTGCTTTTTCTATTCCTGGTTGCGGAGGCAGGACTTGAACCTGCGACCTCCGGGTTATGAGCCCGACGAGCTACCAACTGCTCTACCCCGCGTCATCTGGTTGCCGTTCCGGCAACTTTCTATCTAAATACTGATCACACGATATCGTATGCTTCAGTATGATTTTCGCCTGATCGCCACCCTCCAATAAGAAAACGTGGCTCCGAGGGTGGGGCTCGAACCCACAGCCTACCGGTTAACAGCCGGTTGCTC
>CAZGED010000230.1:0-1745 GCA_964525085.1 uncultured Senimuribacter sp. | reverse complement strand
TGCCGCAAGGATGCGTTCATTGAATCACGGCAGGCGATTCTATATTCAGAGGAAGCGCCGTGGTATAATGAACGCTGGTGAATAAAACGGCGTTGCCGCAAGGATGCGTTCATTGAATCACGGCAGGCGATTCTATATTCAGAGGAAGTGCCGTGGTATAATGAACGATGATGAGTGAAACGGCGTTGCCGGAAAATCGAAACAAATCGAAATGAAAACCGATGATGTGAGCACAGGTGAATGTATGGAACAGATGATTCGTATCGAGAATTTAACATTTGAATATATGGCGGGAGAAGGGGAAGAGCCCATCAGGGCCATCGATGACGTGACCCTGAGCGTGGAAAAAGGCAGCTTTGTTGCAATGATCGGACGCAACGGTTCGGGCAAGTCCACCTTGGCAAAAAACCTGAACGGACTGTTGCTGCCCAGCGGCGGTACGGTATATGTAAAGAATTGGGATACGAAGGACGAAGCCCATATTTGGGATATCCGGCAGAGCGCGGGAATGGTCTTTCAGAATCCCGACAACCAGCTGGTATCCTCCATCGTAGAAGATGACGTTGCCTTCGGCCCGGAGAATCTGGGCGTGGAGCCGGAGGAGATCCGAAGAAGAGTGGACAAAGCCCTGGAATCGGTCAACATGGGCCGATACAAGAAGAAAGCGCCCCACAACCTGTCCGGCGGGCAGAAGCAACGGATTGCCATCGCAGGCGTCGTAGCCATGAAGCCGGAGTGCATCATTTTCGATGAGCCGACGGCCATGCTGGATCCGCGGGGACGGGGCGAGATCATGGAGATCATCAGAGAGCTTCACGAGGACGGGATCACGGTGATTTTGATCACCCATTTCATGGAAGAAGCCGTGCAGGCGGAGCGGATCGTCATCATGGACAACGGCAGGATTTTGCTGGACGGAACGCCTGCGGAAATCTTCGCCCAGGAGGAGTTGTTGCGGGAGGTCCATCTGGAAGTGCCTATGGCCGTAGAGTTGGCCGGAAAATTGCGAAAGCGTGGCATCAAGATCCCATATGACGTAATTACAAGTGAAGGATTGGTAGAATTCCTATGTCAATACAAGTAAGAAATTTATCGCACATCTATTCGCCGGGGATGCCGGAAGAACATCAGGCCCTGAGCAACGTCAACTTTGACGTGTACGACGGTGAGGTCGTCGGCATCATCGGCCACACCGGATCTGGCAAGTCTACCCTGCTGCAGCATCTCAACGGACTGCTGAAGGCCACCGAGGGAAGCATCGTTATCGGCGGCGTGGACATTACAGAGCCGGGCGTCAGCATGCGGGACATCCGCAGGCGGGTCGGACTGGTGTTCCAGTATCCGGAGTATCAGCTCTTTGAAGAGACCGTGGCAAAGGACGTCGCCTTCGGCCCGAAGAACCTGGGGCTGTCTCCGGCAGAGACAGAGCAGCGGGTAGAGGAAGCCATCGAACTGGTCGGCCTGGACTATGAGACCATCAAAGACCGGTCGCCCTTTGATCTGTCCGGCGGACAGAAGCGGCGGGTAGCCATCGCGGGGGTCATCGCCATGAAACCCCAGGTTTTGATCCTGGATGAGCCGACGGCCGGACTGGATCCCGGCGCCCACAAGGACATCCTGGAGATGATCCGCCAGGTGCATGAAAGCCAGGGCGGCATCATCATCTTCGTCAGCCACAACATGGCCGACGTGGCGCAGCTTTCCGACAAAGTCATCGTCATGAGCGAAGGCAAGGCGGTCATGGT
>CAZGED010000229.1:0-1769 GCA_964525085.1 uncultured Senimuribacter sp. | reverse complement strand
CGGCTTCGTTATAGGCTGTCCTGTCGGTTTTTGTTGAAAACCCCCCTTGACTTCTGTCTCTGAATGTGATATAAATATGATATCAAATTGATATCATATTTGACAAGACGAAGTGTGTAACCCAGAAGGGGAAAGGAGACGAAGATGAAACACAAATCGGAAGAAACATTGGAAAACAAATTACAGAAGATCGAGCAGAAGGAGATCCGGCCGGTCAGCGGCATGGTCATGCTGATCGTCATTACCATCGGCGTGCTGGTATGCGTCGGCGTCATGATCGCGGGAGGCTTTGCCCTCGATAACGGCGCGTCTCTCGCAGGCGCTGTCATGCTGTGCATCGGCCTCATCGGAGGCGTGGCATTTTCGATTCTGTACGCAGGACTGCGGACGGTTGGACCTAACGAAGCCCTGGTGCTGACTTTGTTCGGGAACTATTACGGAACGATTTTGAAGCAGGGCTTTTACTTTGTCAACCCGTTTACCAAATATAACAATCCGGCCTATCTGAAGGAAGCCGCAGCGGCCAAAGAAGCGGCATCCCAGGCAGAAAAAGGCCGCAAAAATCCGGTCACCGGCGTAGCGCGGGTCAATGCCAGGAAAACCGTATCTCTGAAGAATATCACACTGAACAACGGCATTCAGAAGGTCAACGACGTCATGGGAAATCCGATCATCATCGGCGCTGTGGTCATCTGGAAAGTGAAGGACCCGACCAAAGCCGTATTCAACGTGGAGGATTATACCGAATTCCTGTCCATTCAGACGGATTCCACCATCAGAAACATCGCAAGATTGTATCCGTATGATATTATGGACGTGGAGGAAGATGAGCATGTGACAGAAAAGAGCCTGCGGGGCAGCTCCCAGGAGATCGCCGACAACATGAAGACGGAGCTGAACAAAAAAGTCGGCTTCGCGGGGCTGGAGATCGAAGAAGTCAGAATCACACACCTGTCCTACGCGGAGGAAATCGCAGCGGCGATGCTGCGCAGACAACAGGCTGAGGCAGTCATCGCGGCGAGAACAAAGATCGTCGACGGCGCCGTCAGCATGGTCAAGATGGCCATCGACAAGCTGGGCGAGGAGGAAGTGGTCGTACTGGACGAAGAGCGGAAGGCGGCCATGGTATCCAACCTGATGGTGGTCCTTTGTTCGGACAAGGAAACCCAGCCTATCGTAAACAGCGGTAGCATCTACTAGGTTTGAAGGGGTAAAAGGGTATTGCGAGATGACAGCAGATGAGATGAAATGGAGGATCCCATGGATTTAGGCGAAAAGGAAAGAGCTTTACAGGAACGGCTGGAACGCCTTGAACAGCTGGAAAAGGAGATCAAAGCCAAAGAGAAGGCCGTGAAACAGGCTGAAAAGGCGAAAAAGCAGGTTATCCTGCGAATCGCTCCGTCCCTGTGGGAGGATATTGCCCAGTGGGCCGAGGAGGATTTTCGCTCCATCAATGGTCAGATCGAATTTCTGCTTTCTGAATGTGTCAGAGCCAAGAAAAGAGGAAAAGGAAAATGAAACCGAGTTCGAGACATTCCACCGCAGATATCGCTATGAGTGCCGCCGGGTTCTTAGGGCTGTCGGCGGTTACAGCCTATATCGCCATAAAATGGGCGTCTATACCGGAGGAGATTCCCCGCCATTACAATATGGCGGGAGAGGTGGATGCCATAGGTGGAAAGGGTTTGCTGATTTTTTTGCTGATCACTGCCTGGGGCCTCTGTCTGTGAGAAGGAGCGACAGAACTTTCCCGTAATCCGCTCCCAGCC
>CAZGED010000228.1:0-1870 GCA_964525085.1 uncultured Senimuribacter sp. | reverse complement strand
CTCAACAACTATCGGGAACTGCGTACCGGGTTTATGACCACCATTCATGCCTACACCGGCGATCAGATGATCCTGGACGGACCTCACAGAAAAGGGGACTTCCGCAGGGCGAGAGCGGGCGCCATCAACATCGTGCCGAACAGCACCGGCGCAGCAAAGGCCATCGGCCTGGTGATTCCGGAACTGGATGGAAAGCTGATCGGTTCTGCTCAGCGGGTGCCGGTACCTTCCGGCTCCATTACCATTTTGGATGCAACCTTGAAGGATGAGACGGACAGCGTTTCCGTGGAGGGGATCAATGCCGCCATGAAGGCCGCGGCCAATGAGTCTTTCGGCTATACGGAGGAAGAATTGGTATCCAGCGATATCATCGGGATGCACTACGGATCTCTCTTTGATGCGACGCAGACCTTGGCCCAGAGGTGCGGCACCCATATCTACGAGGTTCGCGTGGTCGCATGGTACGACAATGAAAACAGTTACGTGTCCCAGATGGTGCGGACACTGAAATATCTGAAGAACTTTCTTTGATTTGGACGGGCTCTATGCCATCAACAGCATGAACATCGACGGCAGCCTGACCTGCCTGTCCCTGAGATTCTAAGAAGATAGAGATCGGCACTTTTATATACCACGAACAAACCCCTTGCTGCGGGCTGACCCGGGCAGGGGGATATTTTGATAACGAAAAATACGGCGCAACTCTTTCATCGGTACTGCGCCGCATTTTCTGCATGGTGAATGCTTTAGGTAGATCAATGGCTTCAAATATGCAATTACTTTTTTTTCTTGTGTTGTCTTGCCTTGTGTTGTCTTGTCTTGTCTGTCAACCTTTACTGATAATGGTCATACATCTGTCCGATCAGCTGTTCCATGGCCGGAATGTCGATCGGTTTCAAAGCGCAGATGACGAACCAGTTTTTTTCTACGGCGCCTTTGGCGCAGGCTACCGCTTCTTCCCGGCTGATGCCCTGCTCCTTCAGGGAGCGGATGCCGACAGTGCGCATCAGGGAGCGGATCTTCTCTGCAGCCAGTGCGGCAGCTTCCTCGCCTGACATGTCTTCAGATACTTCCAGACCAAGTGCGGCAGCGATCTTTTTTACTTTATCAGGGACGATGTCCGCTGCGTAAGTGACCACTTCCGGAAGGGTCAGCGCACAGGCGACACCGTGGGGCATGTGGAACCGGATGCCGAATTCATGGGCTGCGGCGTGACCGAAGTGGACGCTGGCGTCGTTAAAGGACATGCCTGCCAGATTGCTGGCCAGACAGAGATTTGTCCTGGCGTCCAGGTTGCTGCCGTCGGTGTAAGCGGCTTCCAGATTGGAAGAGATCAGCTTTACGGCGGCAAGAGAAAGAATCTCCGCCTTCGGGTTTCCACAGTTGGTGGTATAGCTCTCGATGGCGTGAGACATGGCGTCCAGGCCCGTCGCTGCCGTCACCTGCGGCGGCACGGTCAAAGTCAGTTCAGGGTCGACGATGGCAAGGTTTCCGGATTTGAGCACCGTTTCTTTTCCCTGGGTCTCCTCATCGTGGAGCACCGACATGCTCGTGACCTCTGAGCCGGTTCCTGCTGCGGTAGGAATCAGGATCAAAGGGGTATGAGAGGCTTGCGGCTGCTCTTTTTGGGCGTAGTACAGCGTGATCGGAAGAGGATTGTCCACCAGAACCGCTGCCGATTTTGCGGTATCCAGGCTGCTGCCGCCGCCGATACCGATGACCACGTCTACGCCGGCATCTTTCGCCTGCTGTCCGGCGGCATTGACCAGATCCACAGGCGCGTCAGGCTCCACACCGTCAAAGATCTCAACGGAGATGCTGCCCGCCTCCAGAATTTTGATGATCCTGTCTGCGATTCCGCTGGCCTTGA
>CAZGED010000227.1:0-1905 GCA_964525085.1 uncultured Senimuribacter sp. | reverse complement strand
CTGACCAATCCGGTGGAGATCAAAGGCGAAGAAAAGGGCCACGTTACCGGTATCGAATGTGTCTCCATGGAGCTGGGCGAACCGGACGCTTCCGGACGCCGCAGACCGGTAGCGATCGAGGGCTCCAACCATGTGATTCCTGTGGATATGGTCATCATGTCCATCGGAACCAAGCTGAACACGCTGATTCTGGATACCACAGAGGAGCTTGCCGCCAACGAGAAAGGCGGCATCGGTACCGATGCGGGCGCGGCCACCAATCGTCCCGGCATCTTCGCCGGCGGCGACGCGGTAACAGGTGCGGCCACCGTCATCAAAGCCATGGGCGCGGGCAAGACCGCGGCCGCAGGCATTGACGATTATCTGAGCGGAAGATAATAGGATCAAAGAACACGATAAAGCTTTATATATGACAGGATCAAAAGCCGCTGTCTCCGGTGCTGGGAGGCAGCGGCTTTTGCCGATGTGCGTGGCGGACGCTTTCAGGCTAGCGGGACGTCATGAAAATAGGCGATTTCCTCAGGCCCCATGCCGGCAGCCCTTTACAGAGGGAATGGATCTGACCGCAGCGTCTCTAAAGTAGGTTGATGCGGTCAGATTTGCTGATTTGACAAAACAGGAGATGACCGCATCATCACCAGAAAGAGCGAATGCGGTCACCTGCCCTTTGAATGCAAAGTTTGTTGAGATGAATGATATCATAATCACATGGGTTAGCTCAAGCTAACTAAAATCATTTATCGAAATAACTTATGAGGAGGTACTTTCATGTCATTGATCAATAAGGAAGTCAGCGAGTTCTCTGTTCAGGCTTTTCAGGACGCTGATTTTAAAACTGTAACAAAAGCTGATACTTTAAGAAAGTGGAGCGTATTCTTCTTCTATCCGGCGGACTTTACCTTTGTTTGCCCGACGGAGCTGGAAGACCTGGCTAACAAATACGAGGAGTTCAAAGCCATCGGATGCGAGATCTTCTCCGTATCCTGCGACACGCACTTTGTTCACAAAGCATGGCACGACGCTTCTGATCGCATCAAGAAGATTCAGTATCCGATGCTGGCGGACCCGACTCACACGCTGGCAAAGGATTTTGACGTTCTCATCGAAAGAGACGGCATTGCGGAGAGAGGCACTTTTGTGGTAAATCCGGAAGGCAAGATCGCTGCTTATGAAGTCAACGCGGGCAACGTAGGCCGCAACGCTGACGAGCTGCTGCGCAAGGTACAGGCGCTGGATGCGGAAGCCGCGGCGCAGATCAAAGCCATTTCAGAACCGGTGGCCATGAAGATTCTGGTATCTCTGTCCTGCACCATGGGCCGGAGCTGGTGACGGCCGCGCAGAAGATCGCCGCGGAAAACGACGGTGTCAGAGCGGAGGTCTACGACCTGAACCACTTCGCGGACCTGAAGGAAAAATACAAGGTCATGAGCGTGCCTTGCCTGGTCATCAACGACGATCAGGTTTCCTTCGGAAAGAAGAACGTACAGCAGCTGCCGGACCTGATTCGTAAATAGAACATCAAAAAAACGTAAGAGCCATGACCGTTCACCGGAAGTCGGGACAGCACACAGATGATGAGCTGGCAACTATTTTTGATTTTTTTAGCAAATGTTGCCCGTTTTGCCCGGCGATCAATTTCAAGAAGCGAAAACCGGCTGAATTTTGCAGAAAAAATATGATTTGTTGCGGCTTAATTACATAAATTATGGAATTAATACCTGCTTATGGAATTAAAATAGGGCGGCAATCGGGACGCTATGGCTAAACGCGCAACAATACCCGATTTTTTTACAAAAATCAGCCCGAAACGGCGAGGAGATGAGGGAACTGTTTTAAAATGAACCTGGATTTCATGGGTAGGCCCTGGAGGAAGGCGCAGGTCTGCTGCCTGAATCCGCCGGATAT
>CAZGED010000226.1:0-1945 GCA_964525085.1 uncultured Senimuribacter sp. | reverse complement strand
ATACCACTCTGATGGCATACGGGAACTCCTCTACGGAAGGCAGTACCGGAATCAAAGCTCTTTCAGCCAGAGCACCGTGTCCGATCTCTCTTCTGCCCGGACTTCTCATCGGTCTGGCTTCGCCTACGGAGTATCCCGGGAAGTTATAGTGATGCATGTATCTCTTCTCAGTCTGCTCTGTAATGCCGTCGATGGTCTGAGACTCGCTGGCAGGCGCCAGGGTGCAGGCGCTCATGACCTGCGTCTGTCCTCTCTTGAACAGGCCGCTTCCGTGAACTCGCGGCAGCAGCTGGGTCTCACACCAGATCGGTCTGATCTCATCCAGCTTTCTGTTGTCCGGCCTGATGCCTTCGTCCAGGATCATGGCGCGGACACATTCTTTGGTGATATTGTAGAGAACGTTGGCGATATCCTTCTCGTTTTCCGGATAGAGATCGGCAAAGTGCTCTTTTGTTTCAACCTCTACGGCGTCCATGTTGTCCAGTCTTTCCAACTTGTCCACCGTCTTGATGGCAGTCTTCATTCTGTCTACGGCATAGGCGCGGACGGCTTCATCAATGTCCTCAGGCACCTTGTAAAGCTCTATCTGCTGCTTTTCCTTTCCGACCTCCGCGACGATCTCGTCGATGAATTCCACCAGCTTTTTGATCTCCTCGTGACCGTAGAGAATGGCATCCAGCATGATGTTTTCCGGTACCTCATTGGCGCCGGCTTCTACCATCATGATGGCTTCCTTTGTTCCCGCGACGGTCAGGTTCATCTGGGAAACCCCTCTCTGCTCCAGGGTCGGGTTGATGACGAATTCTCCGTCAACCAGGCCGACTCTGACAGCCGCGATTGGTCCATCCCAAGGGATATCGGAGGTGGCCAGTGCCACAGACGCGCCCACCATAGCCATGATATCGGTCTCGCAGTCAGGGTCTACGGACATGACGGTGGCAACGACCACTACGTCGTTAAAATAGCCCTTCGGGAACAGAGGACGCAGCGGGCGGTCCATCAGTCTGGAGCTTAAGGTCGCCTTCTCACTCGGTCTTCCCTCTCTCTTTATAAAGCCTCCCGGAATCTTTCCGGCAGCATACATTCTCTCCTCGTAATCACAGCTCAGCGGAAAGAAATCGATGTCGGGTCTCGGCTCCTTGGAAGCGCAGGCTGTCACGTTGACGACGGATTCTCCGTATCTCACCATGACCTGTCCGTTTGCCTGCTCGCAGACCTTTCCGATCTCCAGCTGAAGCAATCTGCCCCCTACGGCAGTTTTAAATGTTCTGTAATCAGTAAATCTCGCCATTCTTAATAAACAACTCCTTCCTGTTTATTCTCTTACCTTTTGGCTCTTGCAATAAAAGATATACAAATAATGGCGAGGTTTCTGCCCCGCCAAAATTCTTCAGTAAAACTACTTTCTTAATCCTAAACGAGCGATCAGGTTTCTGTATCTTTCAACGTCGACCTCTCTCAGGTACTTAAGAAGGTTTCTTCTCTGTCCTACCATCTTCAACAGACCTCTTCTGGAATGATGATCCTTCTTATGCTCTTTCAAATGCTCATTCAGATCGTTGATTCTCGCAGTCAGGATAGCAACCTGAACCTCTGGGGAACCGGTGTCGCCTTCCTTCCGTGCGTATTCCTTGATGATAGCCGCTTTCTGTTCTTTCGTAATCATGTTAAAATTCTCCTTTCTTTCATTCGCTTTCACCGGGTCGGGCGTCGGAGTCTCGCCTGACTAAGTAAAAGTATGTTCCAACCATACAACTATATCATACTATGACTTTCTTTGCAAGTCCAATTTCCAATCTTTTCGTCCGCTTATTCTGCTTTTTTCTGCTTTTTTCTACTTTTCTCTGCTCAGACGGTCATGAAACTCCCTGGCCTCCCGGCAGTCCCGGACGATCTGCTCCGACAGGTCCGTCACACTGTCAAATTTCACTTCGTCACGGGTCTT
>CAZGED010000225.1:0-2030 GCA_964525085.1 uncultured Senimuribacter sp. | reverse complement strand
CTGGTTTTGATGGAATGAGGCGGCCATCAAAGGCGGCCATCCAGCGCGGCAAACAAAAAATGCGGCCCGGAGCCGCACAAGCAGAAAGATTTGCCGTAATGAACATTTTGTTGCCGGAAAGCCGGTCATGGCGCTGACACGAACCGTTTGCGCGGATAAAATCAGGCCAAATACAGGTTCACATTCCGCTGAAACGGCGGATCACGCAGTTCTGAACCGCCGGGAAAGCAAAAAAAGGGACGCAAGAATCAGTCCCTCCGGCAAATACCAAAATTTGGGGTTCCGGTGGGTTGATTTTTTGCGTCCTTCTATCAAATATTGCCCGAGAGAATTTCAAAAAACAAGATTTGTCCATTGACTCTGCAGAATATAAGGGGTAAAATATAAGTTATACATACAGGTTCGCCTTATTGTTGTCTGTTTGACTGCAACAAAATGTTCAGTTTGTGACCGGACCACAGAGGAAGGATCTGACGGAAGTATCATTGGACTTGAAGTATCATTTGGCTGAAAGAAAGGAGAAAACCTGGAAATGCTTCCTATGACAGCGGAATCCCGTGAAACGTGGGATAAAACAGGAATCAAAAAGCGGGGCCTGTCAGAGCGCAGGGTGCCGGAGCGCTCCCCGGAGGGCCAGCTCCTGACCCAGGAACTGATCGAAGCCTTTCTGGCAGCCATGGACGAAGCGGGACGTGCGGAGAGTACGCTGGATGCCTACCGCCGCTGTCTGAACCGGCTGTATGCGTATCTGCCGGCGGAAAAGGTCATTTGTGCCGGAACCGTCGATCGGTGGCAGCAAAGCATGGAAGAATCCGGGAATTACACCGGCAGTTCTCTCAACCTGTACCGCTCTGCCGCCAATATGTTTCTGGACTGGTGCGGCCGGGCAGACCTATGGGGAACCGCCAACGCCTTTGAAAAGGAGAGCGTCCAGCCGGAGTTGACCCGGAGAGAATTCTACCGGTTGCTTCAGGCGGCGAAAGAGGCGGACAACGAGCAGATCTATCTGGTGGTCAAGGCTTTTGGCCTTTTAGGCAACACCGTCAGTGAGCTGTCCTCCCTCACCGCAGAAGCGGTACGAAGAGGGCGGGTGTGCTTTCCGCGCAGCGGCATCGTGGCCATCCCCTCGGGATTTCAGGCAGAGCTGCAGGAATTTGCGGAACAAAACGGCATTTACCGCGGCCCCGTGTTTCTGTCGAGAAACGGCATCCCCCTGGATCGTTCCAATATCTTTCGATGTGTCCGGAATTTGAGCCTGGACGCACAGGTAGAGGAGCAAAAATGCACGCCGCGGTGTCTGGCCGGCATGTGCAGGCAGACAAAGAAAGGCATCCGGCAGAGCATGGAGTTGATGGAAGAGCAGATGTACGAGCGTTTGCTGGAAAAGGAAGAGCACGCCATCACCGGACGGTGACGGCAGGAAGAGGCGGAACCGATGACAGACAAGGAATTCCGGCGGCTGAGCCGGGCGGACCTGATCGAGATTATCTATGAACTGCAACAGAATGAGAAAGCCCTTCAACAGGAAAACGAGGATCTGAAGCACCGCCTGGAGGAACGGCGGGAGACGGTATCTGAAGCCGGCTCTCTGGCGGAGGTGCTGGCAAAGGTCAACGGGCTCTTTGAGGCGGCTCAGGCCACGGCGGACGGCTATCAGGAAGAAATCCGGCGCCTGCAGGATGAAGCCCGGGAGGAAGCCCGGATCCGGCTGGAAGAAGCCCGGGAAGAAGCCCGGAAAATCAGAGCGCAGGCGGACGACTATCTGGCCGACATCAAAAGGCAGGCGTCAAAACTGGCGGCCCTCGCCCTCCGGCAGCGGGAAGAACTGCTGAAGAAGACCGAGGAAGAATGCCGGCAGCTTCTGGCCTGGGCAGGAGAAAACCGGCCGCCTTCGGGCAAGAAACCGGACGTTTCCATCCGCTCCCAGGAGGAGGATCAATGCGATGGCGGCGGAGATGCATAGACAGATGCATAGACAACGGAAAGAGATCGGGATTCCTTCCCCGCAGCAGGTGGAAGCGGAGCGCAGC
>CAZGED010000224.1:0-2058 GCA_964525085.1 uncultured Senimuribacter sp. | reverse complement strand
TTCTCCTCCGGCACCGGGGCCAGGGGCTTGTCGTAGTATTTTGCGTAGCGCAATTTGCGCTGCGCGTCGGTGATCGGTACTCTTGTTCCCATTTTCAGCGCCTCCGTCATCTTTTTTAGGTAACTCCAGTGTAACACCTGCCGCGCGATTCGTAAAACGAAATAGAAGGCGCTTTGCATTCCAAACAGGAATGCAAAGCGCCTCTTATAGCTGTTTTAAGAGATTTTTGAGATAGCGGGAGCCGTTTTCCGGATCCCACCCGCAGATGATCCCGTTCCGAATCCCGTCCAGCGGCTTGCGCACCATGGGGAGCGTCGAATCCTCAAACAGAAAGTAGCGGTCTGTGAGCAGGATGCCATCTGCCTCCCGGTAGAAGCTCGCGATGCCCTCCGGTGTTTTGAACTGTCTGCTGCTGATCTGGATGTCGATCCCAGCCGCATGGAACAGCTCCCGGATTAGTCTGGCATTGCCCGGGTAGTCTTTCTCATCCAGCACCACGATCTTTTCATGCCGGATGTTTTCCAGCGTCAACTCCTGATCTGCCAGCGGATGCTTTTTAGACATGATGACCTGGGCGGTGTCCTGCGCCGCCCATTTCCAGCGGAAGCCCAGCTCGTCCAGCTTGTATTGCATAAAGTCCGGCAGGAAGATCAGGTCCAGATGCCCATCAGCCAGCTTTGCGATCAGGTTTGTGATGGAGTCGCGGTCCAGCTCCAGCTCGGCCTCGGGGAAGCGCAGCCTGAAGGCGTCAATGATAGGCCAGAAGTATTGATGCAGGTCTGTCGTACTTGTCACACCGACACGCAGCGTGTGGTCAGCGGCGTGCTGGTATTCCCAAACTTTTTCATAGCTGTCCGAAACGGCCCGGAACTGTTCTTTCCAAGATCGGTACAGATCTCTTGCCGCTTCCGTCGCATGAATGGCTCGGTAATGCCGCATGAACAGCCGCAAATCCAGATCCTTTTCCAGTTTCGCAATGCTCTTGCTGACCGCCGACTGCGTGATATGCAGCTGCAGCGCGGCTTTTGTGAAGCTCTCCTGCTCCATGACGCATAGGAAGATCTCCACCTGTTGGAGGCTGACCATGTGCAGCGCTTGGTGCATATCGTTTCACTCCTTTGCAGCAGGGTTGTTCTGTAATGATTATAAAAGAAACGGGACATTGCGTCAACCGCTGTCAATTTATAAAAAAGCAGTGCACTGTAGGATGTACAATGATATGTGACAAATGAGGAAAAAAGGGTAGCGAATAGGAGTGGCCTGTGATAGTGGACGCAAGCGGAAACTCGCGGACGGAACAGTCCATAGAGAAACGCGGATGCGGTACCAGTGCCACTACAACGTCCGTCATCCCGGCGAATGCGATGGGCAGTCCGGCTATGGCGTCAAGAAACTGGATGGGCTGGTTGAGTATGTTGTCCGTATGAAATTGCAGGAGCTGTGTACTGTTCAAGAGTCCGATTTGATCTCAACGCAGCATGTGAAAGATATTGAGGCCGCAGAGTTGCGGGTAAAAGCCGCCAAGGCAGCGCTGGACTCCAAGCTGAAAGAAATCGCAGACCTCCGGACTGAGACGATCAAGGTCATTCGCGGCGAAAGCAAGCTGGATGCGGATTTGCTGACCAGCCTGATCGCAGAGGCAACCGAGGCATCCAAGGAAGCGGAAGCAAAGCTTGCCGCCGAACAGGACGCACTTACCACGCTGAAGAAAACCTCGGAGGCGCTACAGACAGAATACAAGCGGATCCTGAATTGGGCGGATCTCTACGACAACTGCGATCTTGAGACGAAGAAGATGATCGTATCTCAGCTTGTAAAGGCGGTTCGGGTCTATCGTAACTATCGTCTGGAGATCAATTTCAACATCTCATTCGAGAAATTTCAGGCCTACTGTGACACCCGAAAATGACGCAAAACAAAAGCAGGCACGCGGTTCGCATCCCCAAAAAGTGCTGAACAAAAAGAACGGGAATTTCGGCGTTTTTACCCGAAATTCCCGTAAATGGTGGACCTGAAGGGGATCGAACCCTCGAACCTCACGGATGCGAACCGTGCGCT
>CAZGED010000223.1:0-2075 GCA_964525085.1 uncultured Senimuribacter sp. | reverse complement strand
TGAACGAAGATCTGACCGCAGCGTCTCTAAAGTATGTTGATGCGGTCAGATTTGCTGATTTGACGAAGCAGGAAATGACCGCATCAATACCAGAAAGAGCGAATGCGGTCACCTGCCCTTTGAATGCAAAGTTTGTTGAATTGTTTCCCTAGTCAAGGACAAAGCGGAACCCGTTTTTTTAACACCGGGGATAGACTGTGCGCCACAGCGAAGAAGGCAGCGGCGCCCGCGCCGTATCTCCTGTCGGTCTCGGCCGCAGCAGGCCGATCTCGTCGTAATAGTGAAGGGTGCGCACGCTGATACCCGCAAAAGCTGAAACTTCTTTTACCGTTTTCATTCTGACCTCCTCGTCCTTGATAAGACCACTTTAACCTATGACGTTCCGTGAGAGTCAAGGGATTTTTTCAAAAAAATACTGCCCGGCCCTGAGGTCAGACAGTATCTCAAATAAACAAAACGTTGGCGGGAGCTTACATGCCCAGCTCTGCCTTCAGCTTTTCCAGGGCTTCATCGGTTCCCTGGACGCCGCCGGAAGCGTACTTCTCCTCCAGAGACTTTTCTTCCTCCGCCACTGTGTCCTGATTCAGGCTCTCCAGGGCTTCCGCCTCTGCCAGCTCTTTCTCAGCCTTTTCTCCCATTCTGGCAAAAGCGTCAAAGGCGCCTCTGTCGATACCTTTGTCAGCGACCTTGGCTGCGGCCTTTGTAGCCTTTGCGGTAACAGCCATGGCTTTGATCTGGGAAGCCTTGTTCTCCATATCTTTGATCTCGGCTTCCATATCCTGCAGCTTGTCGCGAAGCTTGTCTGCCGCGGCCTTGGCGCTGCCGTAAATGCCTTCCTGCTTGGTGATGCCGGCCCGCAGATCGTTCTCTTTTTCAAGGGCTTTTCTGGCGTCTTCCTCATTTCCCGCCTTCAGGGCGCTGGCCGCGATGCCGTGCCATTTATCAGCCTCCGCATGGAGCCGGTCCAGCTCCTTCTTCGCCATGTTCTCGTTGGCCAGCACGGAAAGAGATTCCTTCTTAATCTTCGCGTACTCCACCTTTGCGTCCGCGATGGTCTGATCCACGATCTTTGCCGGATCCTCAAATTTATCGATCAAATCGTTTACATTTGCCTTTACGATCGTCGCCATGCGTTCAAAAATTCCTGCCATCAGTCATTTCCTCCTTGTTTCTCATCTGAATATTTATTGAGCAAATCTTCTTCTTCCGGCGAATAGCCCATGCCGCCTACCGGAGTCTCCAAAATTTTTCTCATCTCTTCCGCTTCTTTGCGCTTCTGTTCCGCTGATTTGAACAAAATCAGTCCTGCCACCATGAGAATGAGGATGGCCACGCTGATGATTACCAGAATCACGGCTGTCCGCGCGCTACCCGCCGCATCGTCCATGATGGTGTCGGCCGAAGCCCGGAAAACCTTCGCAAAGTATTCTTCATCGCTCAGGGAGCTGTCTGTATAGTACCGGTCCACGTTGTCCAGGAAAATCCCTCTGGCGTCGGCGTCCACGACGCTGTCCGCAGAACGTCCGGTGTAGAGGAAGGTGATATACTGGGAGCTTTCATATTCCATGAACGCGAAGATCATGTGCCCCTCATCGTCGTAGAGCTTATCGTACAGCTTCTGCAGATAGCTCTCCGCCTCATCATCGGTGATGGTTCCGCCTTTTCCGTCCATATTGTCACAGAGCAACAGATACGGCTGTACGCCGGTTTTATCATAGAAATAGTCGATGCCCGATTCGACGGTTCCCTTGTCGATCAGCCAGCCCAGCTGGTCGTCTATGACCTGATCTGTGCTGACGCAGGCCTCCGCGCCCAGCGGTTCTCTGGCTACGCTGCCGTCCGCGGCGCTCTTCAGGCGCACGGCGGAAAACAGCAGAGCGATCACGACCACGACCATGACCACGCACAGGAACTTGTACCATCCCGGCACGCCGCCTCTCTTTTTCCTCTGATAGGACGCCGTATCTGTATTATATGTATTGTTCCGCCCGCCAGAGCCTACAAAGACCGTTGTAGGCCGGAATACCGAGACAGAACGTCTCGGCGGTCTTGGCGGTCTCGGCGATGATCCGCTT
>CAZGED010000222.1:0-2076 GCA_964525085.1 uncultured Senimuribacter sp. | reverse complement strand
ATCCGTGCTATATTTACATGGCTCAATTGAAGTTTGGACTTTGCGATTGCCCTAGATTGCAGGAAAAATCCAAAATTTATTCTGTACAAATCATTTTAATCGTGTTATATTAGTGTGTGGATGGCATTCAATCGAAGCTGTACCATACTTTCAGAACTTTTACCTGGCCTTTCAGGCTGCATCGAAGCGAGCGGCACTGAAGGCGGAGACTGCGCATCTCATATCCTTCTCTTCACAATGGAGGTGATCGGTATGAAAGCAGGTTTTATTGGAGCCGGAAAGGTCGGCTTCTCCCTCGGAAAATATCTGGCCGAAGGCGGCGTCCCTGTTGCGGGGTATTACAGCCGCAGCAAGTCGTCTGCAGAGGAGGCGGCTGCTTTTACGGGCAGCAGATATTATGAGACATTAGCAGATATCGTAAGTGACAGTGATACCCTGTTCGTTACGGTGCCCGACGGCATCATCGGCGAGATATGGGATGACATGCAAAGTCTGCAGGTAAAGGAAAAGAAAATATGTCATTGCAGCGGTTCGATTTCATCGACCGTTTTTTTTAACGCCGAAGCACTCGGCGCATACAGCTATTCGGTCCATCCGCTTTACGCAGTCAGCGACAAGTACCGGTCGTGGAGGGAGCTGTCCAAGGCTTACTTTGCCATCGAAGGCAGTCCGGAGCATCTGGAGGAGCTGCGGCAGGTCTTTGCCGGTCTCGGGAACAAAGTGGTTTCCATCGATACGGCAAAGAAGACCCTGTACCATGCGGCAGCCGTCATGGTCAGCAATCAAATGGCCGCTCTGGCCGACATAGGGGCCGGGCTTCTGCAGCAGTGCGGGTTCGACGCTGCGGATGCGGCCGCGGCGCTGGCACCTTTGATCGAGGGAAATGCCGTGCAGATCGCACGGGTCGGGGCGGAAAAGGCTTTGACCGGACCGGTGGAACGGGGAGATGCGTCCACGGTACGCAGGCACCTGGAGGTGCTGCAAGAGCCGGAACGGTCGGTCTACCTGCAGCTTTCCCGACGGCTTGTGGAGATTGCGAAACGAAAACATCCTGAAAGAAATTATGAGGAATTAGAAAAGGAGCTGGAAAAATGAAGAACACAGTAGCCACATTCAGGCAGATGAAGGCAGACGGAGAAAAGATCACCATGCTGACGGCATACGATTATTCTACCGCCAAACTGATGGATGAATCCGGCATCAATGCCATTTTGATCGGGGATTCCCTGGGCATGACCATGCTGGGTTATGAGGATACTTTGTCTGTGACCATGGAGGATATGATCCACCATACGGCGGCCGTGGCCCGGGGCGCAAAGGACGCTTTGGTCGTTGCGGACATGCCGTTCATGAGCTACCAGACGTCGGTGTATGACGCAGTGGTCAACGCCGGAAGGCTGATGAAGGAAGGCAGAGCCAACGCGGTGAAGCTGGAAGGCGGCGCGGCTGTCTGCCCGCAGATCAAGGCCATCGTGGAAGCCCAGATTCCTGTCATGGCGCACATCGGGCTGACGCCGCAGGCAGTCAACGCTTTCGGCGGATTCAAGGTGCAGGGCAAGAAGGTAGAGGATGCCCAGAGGCTGCTGGACGAAGCGAGAGCGGTGGAAAAAGCGGGCGCCTTTTCCGTCGTGCTGGAATGTGTACCGGCCAAGCTGGCAGAACGGATCAGCAAAGAGATTTCCATTCCGACCATCGGCATCGGTGCGGGTGCAGGCTGCGACGGTCAGGTGCTGGTCTATCAGGACATGCTGGCGCTGTTCTCCGACTTTAAGCCGAAGTTCGTCAAACACTTCGCCAATGCGGGAGAGGTCATGAAGCAGGGCTTCGCCGGCTATATCCAGGAGGTCAAAGCAGGCACCTTTCCGGCGGAAGAGCATACCTTTAAGATTTCCGATGATGTAATAGAGCAATTGCGTTAATGTAGATTTGTATTTTGGAGGTTCATTCTGATGAAAGTAGTGAAAACTATTGAAGAAGTGAGGAAAGCGGTCAGCGGCTGGCGGTCGGAGGGCCTGTCCGTCGGTTTGGTGCCGACCATGGGATTCCTCCACGAAGGCCACAAGAGCCTGATCGTTC
>CAZGED010000221.1:0-2191 GCA_964525085.1 uncultured Senimuribacter sp. | reverse complement strand
AAATATGACGGAAGAATGGTTGGACTTTATTGTGGCTTGCAGAAGGGGTATGTCCCACGATTATGACATCGTAGAAGGGCCTATGGCAAATGATACGATTTTTAACTATGTGCAGAGCTTCGCTGATGGAAAGATATCGCGCGCTGCCTTCTGGGAACTGGCAAAGTTTAAATACCCAACGCATCAGATTAGTTTTCATACAGATGATGCGCTGAAAACGTTGCGCTTTATTGGAAAAGAGGAAGTTGATGGAAAGAAACAATAGTGCGCTGTTTTTTACATGCAGTCTGATAGAATATATCGGAAGAATCACAAAAAATACTAGGTTAGATGTATTAACGTATCTGGGAAAGGAAGATATTGAAAGAGTTTATGCGTATGCAGATGTCTTTCATTGTGAGCCTATAGAAAAGGTGGCGGATGATTTTATACAGAAGGCTCAGATTTCAGAGGGAACCTACGATAATATCAGCCTGTGCAGCTTCTTGATCCCGGATTATTGGGATATCGGAGAAGTCTTTTCGAGGTTGATCGAAGATAGTTATGAAGAAACAGCCGTGGTTGACGGGATTTGTGAGGTATATGGATCCTGGATTGCTGAAGCAATTCTAAATTTCAATTCGGATTTTTATTACCAGTCCAGAGAATATATTGCCCTTTGTTACAGGGAAGGAAAAGTTCTGGAGTAAAGAAAACTCATCCATTCCCGGCAAAGACCTAACATAATTTTGCGATTATCCCGGGAAAACATGAAACGACTATCCGCAAGCCGCGGCAAAAATGCGATACTAGAGCCATGGCTGAAGGGAGAAAAGAGGCCGGCAAAAGAAGCCGGCAGGCGAGAAGAAATAAGGCAGAAGAAGGAGATCATCCGGAAGAAGGAAACAAGGCATATGATAGAAAATATTAACTGGTATCCCGGCCATATGAAGAAAACCAGGGAACTGATTCAGGCAAATCTGAAGATGGTGGACCTGGTCATCGAGGTCATCGACGCGCGGATCCCGCTGTCCAGCAGGAATCCCATCATCGACGAGCTGATACAGAACAAGAAGCGGATCATCGTGCTCAACAAGAGCGATCTGTCGGACCGGTTCGAAAACGAGAAATGGGCCGAGTATTTTAAGGCAGCGGGCAGCCTGGTGGTGACTATGAACTGCATGAGCGGTGGCGGTGTGAACCGGCTGTACAAGGTTCTGGAAAAAGAGCAGGCTGCGAAGAACGCGGATCGGCCGGTGAAGAAGCCTCTGCGCATGATGATCGTAGGCGTCCCCAATGTAGGAAAGTCCTCTCTGATCAACCGCATGACCGGCAGAAGAAGCGCCCAGACGGGAGACCGGCCAGGCGTGACCAGGGGAAAACAGTGGCTTTCCCTGAAAAACGGCATGCAGCTTTTAGATACGCCGGGCATTCTGTGGCCCAAGTTTGAAGATCCGAAAGCGGGCCTGGATCTGGCCTTCTGCGGCAGCATCAAAGACGAGATCCTCGATACTGCCACCCTGGCCATGGAGCTGATCGGCGTCCTGTCGGCGGAATATCCCGAGCTCCTCATGGAGCGGTACAAGCTGGCGGAAATTTCAGAGACGCCCCTGGCTACCATGGAGGACATCGCGGTTAAGCGAGGCTTCATTCTGCCGGGGAAGCGGATCGATTACGAGCGGTGCGGCCGGACGGTGCTGGACGAGTTCCGCGGCGGCAAGATCGGCTGCATGACCCTGGAGCGATGCGCAGAGCAGGATCATGCAGGCGTAGAGCCGGATCAAGAGCCGGAGACAGAAAGGCAGGCCGACCATGACTAAGGCGGAACGGCTAGAGCGCCTGAAAGAACGGCTGCAGGAAATGCAGGTTTATGAGCGGGACCTGAGAGAAAAGGGCTTTCAATATATTGCCGGTGTGGACGAGGTGGGCAGAGGCCCGCTGGCAGGCCCGGTGGTGGCGGCTGCCGTCGTGCTGCCGGAGGACTTTGACGTGCTGGGTGTGGACGACTCCAAGAAGCTGACCGAGAAGAAGAGAGAAACCCTGTACGAGGAAATCGTCGAGAAGGCCCTTTGCTGGGGCGTCGGCCGCAGGGACAACTTTGTCATAGATGAGGTGAATATCCTGCAGGCCACAAAGCTGGCCATGGCGGACGCCATAGAAAACGCCGGCCGGATGCTCTTTGACAGAACAGGAGAAGAGATCGACTTCGTGC
>CAZGED010000220.1:379-2197 GCA_964525085.1 uncultured Senimuribacter sp. | reverse complement strand
CATTTCAGTATCCACGTTTTACCTGTGTTTGACCTGCCCTGTATGATGTTTAATCCATCGGTAAAATTAACGACACCATCAATCTTTTCGGCTCCGGATACACGTAATTTTTCGATCATGAATTTTTGCATCCTTAAGCCTCCTTTGACTCCGTCGCCCTGTCATTTATGTACTGCAAAACACCATCATCGGTGAAACCAGAAAACTTCCTGCATACGATTTTGGCACCTACTGTATAGGCTCTCGAATAAGAGGACTGGATGCTCCGGACGACCTCGCGTCCTCTGTCGTTGATGCTATAGAGAAAGCCTTGCTCCGTATACTCAACATTAATAAAATCATTTCTGACTGAGAGCTTTATGGCCTCAGTTATTTTTTCGCGTTTATTCGCAAATTCGGCAAAACCGAATTCATTATCTCCATGCAAGTTCTTGTCCAGCACCCTGCATTTCTTTCCATAAATGCAGATAAAGTCCAATGCTGCGAGCCTGTCCACGTTTGCCGGAGTGTCTAAGGTATCTGCCAGAAGCAGCACCCTCAGCATATTTTCAAATACTGTGTTGAACACCTTACTCCGCATATGGATCAACCCACGATTTTATCGTCTTGTCATTCACCAATATGTGAACGATACCAAGCCTTTCTAAATTACCAATCAGATTTTTAATTAGCGATAGCTTCGACTTCGTGAGTTGGACATCGGAGATTTTCTTTAATACCTCCAGCAGCCGTCTGTACCCATTGTCGTAGTCATCAAGGTAGGTGGTCTTGATTCCATCAAATGCATCGCCCTTTAAAATATCAAACTGGTTTTCTCCGTCCTCGTACACCTCGCTGATGGATCTCTGGATGCTCTCTGCACTCAGATAAGCCTTCCGCTGGTCATAAAAGTTCGTCTGATACTTCTTTGGCAGCTTCGGGATGTCGTCCATTGTGACGGTATCACGAGACAACACATCGGCGTAGGCATCACAGAGGGCAGATATGTAGTCTGCCTCAAAGTCATAGATCTGTGCGTCACTCAACTTGATAGGAAGTTCAATAACATCGCCATCGATATAGAGCTTTCCGTTTTCACAGTAAATGCGATCCCCAGCGAGGTTTTTGATGCTGGGCTTTGGATCGTGAATGGTCAGTTTAATATCTACGTCATGTATCCCTTTTGACAGGCCGTGGAATATCTGGTTGAGGATATCCTGCACAGCCGATCCAAGTTCATCTATTTCCACTAAGATTCCACGACGCAGGAGGAACTGCAGGAGATGATCCTTGTCTGCGTCGTAGAGATTATCTATTTCTTCTGCAAAATCCTGTCCATCGTACCGGCTGCAGATCAACCCGGCGCGAGCTTTTGAAATGAACTTTTTTCCTTCAAGAATCTGGTCAAGCATATTGATCGACATTCGGCTGGCGAGAGGATTGAATTCGTCATTCTCGGCCATCTTTTCTTCTTCCTCGGTCATTGGATCGCGCAGAGTGTCGCCGACCAGTGCGATTACAAAATCGCCGCCACGTCCGGTCGGATCCATATATGTCTTCAATTCGCCAGCAATCTCATGAAAGAACACTCCGCTACACCTCCTTTTGACCTTTTAGGTCAAACCGCAGTCATCAGCGGTCATAACCGAAATGGCCAGATTTTGTACAATGAAGTCAGTCAGTGGATAACTGATAAAAACTTGCTTTCACATTATACCACAAATTTTGGCGATTTACAATACTTTCCGAGTTTTCGCTGATAAAAAATTTGTGAACGCAAAGAAACTTTTTAGTCTATTCTGCTGACTCACCGCTACGGACGCTCACCCGGCATGCAGA
>CAZGED010000220.1:0-369 GCA_964525085.1 uncultured Senimuribacter sp. | reverse complement strand
ACCTGAATCCGTGTGATCTGCCGGACGTATTCAGCGAATTATACGCCATCGAAGCGGATCTCAGATAAAGGTCACCGCCCTGAGCAAGGCGCTAAAAGGCTCACCGCTACGGACGCTCACCCGGCATGCAGAGTGGCTCGAACGGCCATAGCGGGAACAATTAAATAAACCCCATCCTACGAGCGTGGATGGCAGCTGAAACGGATTTTTCCCGTTCCGGTCGGCCTTCCACGCTCTTTTTTCATGAGACCTCCGGTTCGAGAACCACTCGAAAACCGGAGGTTAAAATGAAAAACTCTAAGAAAAACAATGCAAACCAGCGTTTCTATCCACTTCGTGACCCGGAGAATCCGTACAAGGTCACACTCA
>CAZGED010000219.1:0-2207 GCA_964525085.1 uncultured Senimuribacter sp. | reverse complement strand
CGCGCTGTTGATGTCGGTGGTTCCCGATACCGCCGCGTCAGCGGAGCTGTCAAAATACCAGAAGTTGCAGTCCACGCTGCCGGTGATGCCGGTGACTTTCCCGCTGGAGGTGTACTGCCAGAACTCGAAAGGCCGCGCGTAACTGTTGTCCGAAGAGTACTGGGCCAGCCATACCTTGTATTTACTGTCGATCAGGCTCATGTTCAGCTTGTAGCTGCTGGCATACAGCACCGGACACATCATGTTCCGATAGGAATAAAACATGGCCTCATAATCAGAATTCTTGTCAATATAGTTGAGAAAGGCCAGAGAAATCGAGGTCAGCTTGGTCCGCTTCTCTGTGGTGGTGCCTGCGTTGTCGTAGGCCGTCTTCAGTCTGCCTGCGTATTCACAGTCAAAGGCCACAGGCATGTCCAGTTCACGGCCGTTCAGGGTATCCAGAACGAACTGGGCTTCCTTCTGGGCTTCCGTGAGGGATGTGGCGCAGGAATAGTAGTAGACGCCTACCATGACGCCGTTGGCTCTGGCATTCTCGTAGTTCTGCTCAAAAAAGGAGTCCAGATTGGTGCGGAACGGGGAGTCCAGGTTGGTGTAGCCGATACGGATGATGGCGTAATCGATACCCTGTCTCTTGACCTTGCCCCAGTCGATGTCCTGCTGATAATAGGACACGTCGATGCCGTCGATCACCATACAGTTGCTGAACTGAGAAGGGTGGGTGTAGCCGCCGGAGTCCACCACCGCATTGCTGGCAAAGGTCATGCCGCAGGTAGCAAATAAGGCCGCCATGGTAATAGCGATCGTAAGTAATATCTTCTTCATTTTTCCTCTCCTGTAATCTTTTCCTCTCTAAACCCAGCCCTATATCTATGGTAACAAGCCGGTGAAGATTTTTCAACCTTTCCGGGAGAATTTTCACAAAGACTCCTTGAAATGGTCATAAATTTAGTATATCATAAAACCGTTATGTTAGGCTATGTAACTGTCAATAAAAATGAATTGAAGGTCCGGGAGTGGGACGTGTATCAGGCCTACTACTGTGGCATGTGTAAGTCTCTTTCCCGGCGCATCGGACAGCTGCCCCGGATGGTCCTCAGCTTTGACTGCGTCTTCCTGGCGCTGATCCTGTCCAGCCTCGACCGGCAGACGGAGGACATCCACAGAGAACATTGTATCATCCATCACCTGGAAAAGAAACCGGTAGTTCTTGGGAACCAGGCCGTGGACTACGCGGCGGACGTCATGGTGATCCTGGCGTATCACAAGTGCTTGGATGACTGGCGCGACGAGAGAAAGCCGTCAGCCCTTGCCGTCAGGACCGCCCTGACTCCGGCATACAGAAAGATCAAAGGGTGTCAGCCCCAGGTTGCCGCTGCGGTGGAGGAGGGCCTTGGAAAACTGTCAGCCCTGGAAAAGGAGAACTGCGCTATGATCGACAGGGTCAGCGGCGTCTTTGGGGAGATTCTTGCCGCTTTGTTCACCGGATACCGCCCAGAAGGCCCGGAGGACAGCGGACAGACCACGCCTGACGGGCCGCGCCGCCCTTTGATGGAAACGCGGACCCTGGAGCACCTGGGACGGCACCTGGGACGGTGGATCTACCTGATCGATGCTTTGGATGACTATGAGAAGGATCAGAGGGAGGGGACCTATAATCCTTTGATTTTTCGCAGAGAGGGACTTGTGGAAATGGAAAATCTGCTATATAATGAGCTTGGAGAGATCGCAAATGCGTACGATCTTTTAGAGATACACAAAAACAAGGGGATTCTGGAGAACATCATCTTTATGGGACTGCGGGGCCAGACAGACCGCATTCTCCGAGAAAGGACAACGGAACATGAACAATCCATATGAAGTATTAGGCTTAAAACCCGGAGCCTCTGAGGCCGAGATCAAAGCTGCCTACAAGGAGCTGGTGAAGAAGTATCATCCGGACAAGTATCAGGACAATCCGCTGGCGGATCTGGCAGAGGAGAAAATGCAGGAGGTCAACGAGGCCTACGATGCTCTGATGAAGAACCGGAACGCCGGCGGCGGAGCAGGCGGGCAGAGCTACGGAGGCGCCCGGCCCTATGGCGCTCAGGGGTCGGGAGGATATACAGGATCGTCCGAATATTACCGCGTGAGGCAGGCGCTGGACAGAAACGACCTGAACGGCGCGGAGCAGATGCTGATCAACATGCCGAACCGGGACGCAGAGTGGT
>CAZGED010000218.1:0-2217 GCA_964525085.1 uncultured Senimuribacter sp. | reverse complement strand
CGCCGTCTTGCCGCCGAACTCTCCGGCAGGCTGTCCGGCATCCAGACCGCCATCATTGGCGATGACCGTCAGATGTTTTACGCCCTTTCTTACCAGAGCGTCCATGAGGACTTCCGGAGATCCAGTGGCCAGAAAGCCGCCGACCATGATGGTCATGCCGTCTTTTACACCGGCAACTGCTTCGTCTGCAGTCATAATTTTGTTAATCATCTCTTTAATCACCTTTCTATATAAAATGAGAAATAACGGCTAAATCAATCCTACAATCAGGAATCCTCCGCAAACGACGATGCCCACGAAGAACAGGGTGATCAGGCAGTATCCCATGATATCTCTTGCGGACAAGCCTGCGATACCCAGTGCCGGCAGCGCCCAGAACGGCTGGATCATATTGGTCCACGCATCGCCCCATGCGATAGCCATGCCAGTAATGGACGGATCCACACCCAGCTGCAGTCCGGCAGGCATCATGATCGGACCCTGTACAGCCCACTGTCCGCCGCCGGACGGCACGAAGAAGTTTACGATACCGGCTGACAGGAAGGTAAACAGCGGGAAGGTCACATCGTTGGAGATGGACACAAAGAAGTCACTGATCACGGCTGCCAGGGAAGTACCTGTACCGCCTTCCGCCAGGGAGAATGTCATCATTCCCATGATGCCGGCATAGAACGGGAACTGCAGCAAAATGCCCGCTGCGCCTTTTGCGGCGTCAGCAATTGCGTTTACGTAGTTAATCGGTGTCTTGTGGAATATGATTCCTAAGATAAGGAAAATAAAGTTTACGATATTCAACGTCAGGTTGAATCCGTTGTTCATGAAGTACCATACCAGGTACACCAGACCTGCGATGGCGATGACTGCGGACGGGATCACGCTGTTCTCGATCTTTTCCGCAGGGGTTTCCGGTTTCTTGTACTCCCTTACCTCATCCACCAGCAGCGCCGGATCCACGACGATGACCTCGTCCGGAGACGGATGCATCTTTGCGTTGATGAACGGCAGGCAGATCAGGATGACTGCGCACATGATCAGGTTGTAAGGCGAAAAAATCGTCAGGGACGTGGACACCACATCGGATACGGCGCCGCCCGTTGCCAACTCCAGAGCCTCTGCGCCCGGCGTTGCCAGCGCAAGCGGAATGGAACCGGAAATACCGGCATGCCATACGACAAATCCGGAATACGCAGACGCAATGAGCAGTCGGTAGTCGATGCCCTTTACCTGTCTTGCAATCTCTTTTGCCAGGATCGCGCCTACAACCAGGCCGAAGCCCCAGTTGAGCCAGCACGCGATGACGGAAAAGAAAGTGGTAAGGATGATACCGCGGACCGGAGTCTTTGCCGTACTTGCGATCGCTCTCACAATGCTCTTGATCGCCGGCGCATTGGCAAAGGCATTTCCCAGGACCAGTACCAGGGCCATCTGCATGGAAAATGCCAGCAGATTCCACACACCGTCTCCCCAGGCGCCTACCATGGTGATGACGTCAGCGCCTGTCGCAGGTATGGCGGCGATAAATACGATCACCGTCAAAATGATACAGAAAATAAAGGGATCCGGAAGGAATCTGTTTACCAGATGCACGCAACCGTTAGATAGTTTTTTAAACATTTCTTCTTTCTCCTCTCAAATAAATCATTTGGGTTTCTAAACCCATCCATCATTATAGTACTGCCATTCAAAATTGTCAAGAATTGACCGAGAGGTAGGGAAAGGCGTCGAAAACTTTGATTTTTCAACGCCTTTTCCAATATCGTCAGAGATAGTTCAAAAACTTTTTTAGAAAAACTTTCTTTTTGTTAGATTCTTTGATCGGCCGTCAGTATCAACCTGCCGGCCGCCAGTCATCAGCGATCTGCGATCTTTGGCTTCTTTTGCCAGCCCCGTTTCTCTACTTCCTGCATGATGTAGGACATGACATGCTCTGCGTATTTGCCAGGGCCGAAACCGGCGTCATAACCCAGCTCCTGTGCCAGCTCGTGGGAAATTCTCGGGCCGCCGCAGGTCAGGATTACCTTGTCGCGGAGTCCTTCTGCTTCCAGCAGTTCCGCCATCTTTGTCAGCTGTTTGATGTGGATGTCCTTCTGTGTTACCGTCTGGGATACCAGGATGGCGTCAGCGTTGACTTCCTTCGCCTTGGCGATCAGCTGCTCGCAAGGGACCTGGGAACCCATGTTGTACGGTTCCACGTTTTTAAATCTTTCCAGTCCGAAG
>CAZGED010000217.1:0-2279 GCA_964525085.1 uncultured Senimuribacter sp. | reverse complement strand
CATAATAAAGCAAGCACAAAAAAGATCTATCGCCGTTGCTCCAGCGCCCACGCTTGAATCCATTTCCTGTAAATCTCCTGCATCCTCTTGACAGCCCCGAAATTCTATGCTAACATATTGAAGATTTGAGCAAAAATCAATTTTGAGCTGATTTCCAAGCTAACCTCCGAGCCAACCTCATAGAACGAAAGGAGCGATCCATCTATGACAGTTTTATTTAAAAATGCCACTGTTCTTACGCCGGCAGGATTCGAAAACCGAGATGTTTTTGTCTCTGGCGGCAGTGTTTTTGTCAACGCTGTGCCAGACAGCTATGATCACCTCATTGACTGCTCAGGTATGGTAATCGTGCCGGGTTTCACCGATGTACATGTACATTTTCGTGAACCCGGTTTTTTTTATAAAGAAACCATCGCCACAGGCTCCGCGGCGGCAGCGGCGGGCGGCTACACCTGCGTCTGCCCGATGCCCAACCTGAAGCCGGCACCGTCCGATCTGGCGTCCCTGCAGGTCCAACTGTCCATCATAGAGAAAGACGCCTGCGTCAAAGTCGTCCCTTACGGAACCATCACCCGGAACCAGGATGGCCGCAGCGCCCTTTCCGATATGGAGGCCATGGCCCCTTACGTCTGCGCCTTCTCTGACGATGGCAAAGGGATTCAGACCGGGGACCTCATGGAAGAAGCCATGGTACGCGCCAAAGCGCTGGGCAAGCTGATCGCCGCCCACTGTGAGGACGAAAGCCTGCTCACCGGCGGCTGCATCCACGACGGGGATTACGCCAAAGCCCACGGCCACAAGGGCATCTGCTCCGAAAGCGAATGGAGACAGGTCGAGCGGGACGTGGCGCTGGCCGAGAAGACCGGGGCCGCTTATCACGTCTGCCACGTGTCGACCAAGGAGTCTGTGGACATCGTCAGAAAGGCCAAGGCAAGAGGCGTGGACGTGACCTGCGAGACAGGCCCCCATTATCTGGTACTCTGCGACGAGGATCTTCAGGAGGACGGCCGGTTCAAAATGAACCCTCCTCTCCGCAGCGCCGCCGACAGAGCGGCTTTGATCGAGGGACTGCGGGACGGAACCATAGACATGATCGCCACCGACCACGCGCCCCACAGCGAAGAGGAAAAAGCCAGAGGACTGGAAGGCAGCGCCTTCGGCATCGTGGGGCTGGAAACCGCCTTTCCGGTGCTGTACACCCACCTGGTCGAGAAGGGCGTCATTTCCCTGGAAAAGCTCATCGAAGTCATGAGCGTCAACCCGCGGAAACGGTTCGGTTTTGCCGGAGGCTCCCTCGAAGACGGACAGCCTGCCGATCTGACCGTACTGGACCTCGCCCGTCCGTGGACCGTAGATCCTGAAAAGTTCCGGTCCAAAGGCCGCGCAACCCCGTTTAAGGGCTGGACGCTGAAGGGAAAAGTTATCATGACAGTAGTAAACGGAGAGATCGTATATGAAGAGACAGATACTGAACGTAAATAACAGCAGAGAACTGCAGCCCGGCATCTTCATCATGACCCTGACCGGGGACTGCAGCGAGATCAGCGCTCCAGGCCAGTTCATCAACATCAGGCTGGACGGCTTCTACCTGCGCCGCCCCATTTCCGTCTGCAGCTATGACGCCGGGTTTGTGACCATCATCTTCAAAGTCGTCGGCCAGGGCACCAAGGCGCTGGCGGCGGCAAAACGGGGAGATGTCTTCGACGTGCTGATGCCCCTGGGCAACGGCTTTGATATCACAAAGTGCGGCTCCCGTCCTCTTTTGACAGGCGGCGGCATCGGCGTGCCTCCGCTGTACGGACTGGCCGAAGCCATGGTGACAGCCGGCATCCGCCCTCAGGTCGTCACCGGCTTCAACGGAAAGAGCGACATCATCCTCACCGATGAATTCCGCGCCCTGGGCATCGAACCGGTCATCACTACGGTGGACGGCAGCGCGGGCATCAAAGGCTTTGTCACCGACGCCATGAAAACCCTGGACTACGACTACATATACACCTGCGGACCGGAGCCTATGTTGAAAGCCGTTTATGACGCGGCGCCGGACGGGCAGTTCAGCTTTGAGGCCAGAATGGCCTGCGGCTTCGGCGCCTGCATGGGCTGTACCTGCGAGACGAAATACGGATACAAGCGGATCTGCAAAGACGGCCCCGTATTATATAAGGAGGAGATCAAATGGTAGACCTGCGCGTTACTTTAAGCGGCATCACCCTGGACAATCCCGTGATCCCGGCCAGCGGGACCTTCGGGTACGGCAGAGAATTCGCCGAAATCTACGA
>CAZGED010000216.1:0-2293 GCA_964525085.1 uncultured Senimuribacter sp. | reverse complement strand
TCCAGACCATCTGCGCCACCGGCATTCGGGTCTCGGAGCTGAAGTTCATCACCGTGGAAGCGGTGGAGAGCGGTGAGGCCCACATCCGGCTGAAGGGAAAAGATCGGGTCATTCTTCTTCCCGGCAAGTTGCGGAAGCTGCTGCGGAAATACGTCAGGAAGCAGGACCTGCAGGAGGGACCGGTTTTCGTGTCCAAAAACGGAAAGGCTCTGAACCGTTCCCACATCTGGCGGATGATGAAGGGCCTGTGCCAAAGCGCCGGCGTGGATCCGAAAAAAGTTTTCCCGCATAACCTGCGCCATCTTTTTGCCCGAAAGTTCTATTCCATCGACCACGACATCGCCAGGCTGGCGGACATCCTGGGCCACAGCAGCATGGAAACCACCCGAATCTACATCATCACCACCAGCCGGGAACATCAAAAGCTGCTGGACCGGATGTCCCTGGTTCTGATGGAATGAAGAGGCGAAGCGGTAATCAGGCAATCAGAAGCGGCAGGGACAATCAAAAAATGCGGCGCAGAGCCGCAGAAACAAGAGGGACTTGTCAAAATAAACATTTTGTCGTAACACGGGGCAGATGCCGATGCGATTCGACACTCTGCACACCAATATTATATACGTCCTATTTCATCTCGTCAATGTAAAAATTTCTCTTTTCCCTTGAAAAGGTCAAGGCCGCTGCGAAAAAAACTGAAAAAGAGCACAGAAAAACAACCCTCAGACCCGGGCATTTCCGAAATAATGCCGGAGGGCGGTTTTTGGTGCCCTTTTTTGCAGCTTTCCCGGTATGGATCGATCCGGTCCGTGAGATGCATCGACGCTCCTGCCGGCCCGGCAAACGACAAAATGTTTAGTTTGTAACCGAAAATCGGAAACACAGACCGAAGCATGACCGAAGCATCATTCGTCTGAAAGGAAGGAGGAAATCCGGAATGCTTCCTATGACAACAGAGTCCTGCGAAACAACGGACAAGACGGGAAACAAAAGGCGGGGATTATCCGAGCGCAGGATTTCACCGCGCTCCTCAGAGGGCCAGCCCCTTACGCCGGAACTGATCGGAAGGTTTCTGGCGGCCATGGCCGAAGCGGGGCGGGCGGAGGGTACGCTGGATGCTTACCGCCGCTGCCTGAACCGGCTGTATGCGTACCTGCCGGAGGAAAAGACCATCTATGCGGACACCGTCGACGAGTGGCAGCGGAGTCTGGCGGAATCCGGCAATTTTACCGGCAGTTCCATCAATTTGTACAGCACCGCCGCCAACATGTATTTGGACTGGTGCGGGCGGGCGGACCTGTGGGGAACCACCAATGCCTTTGAAAAGGAAAGCGTCCAGCCGGAGCTGACCCGGAAGGAATTCTATCGGCTGCTCTGGGCGGCAAAACAGGCGGACAACAAGCAGATCTATCTGGTCATCAAAACCTTTGGCCTTTTGGGCAATACGGTCAGCGAGCTGTCCTCCCTGACCGTGGAATCGCTGCAAAAAGGACGGGTGCGGTTTCCACGCAGCGGCATGGTCCATATCCCATCCGGCTTTCGGGAGGAACTCCTGGACTACGCCGAACAAAACGGCATCTTCCGCGGCCCCGTGTTTCTGTCAAGAAACGGCGTTCCCATGGACCGTTCCAACATCTTCCGGTACATCCGGAACCTGAGTTCGGACGCCCATGTTGACGAGCATAAATGCACGCCCCGATGTCTGGCCGGCATGTGCAGGCAGACAAAGAATGGCATCCGGCAAAGCATGGAGCTGATGGAAGAGCAGTTGTACGAACGTCTGCTGGAAAAAGAAGAGAATGCCATCGTCGGGCGATGACGGCAAAAGGAGTCTGGCGCAAAGGAAAGAAGGTGAGGCTGGCGGTCGGAAAAAACAGTCAAAAGAAAGATCGGATCAAAATGGCCCGTTGACCTTTTGAGAGGTTTCGGTCGTATGGGCAGAACAGCATTTGGATCAGGATCGACAGAAGATAAATGAAAGGATTCTATGTAGATATGAACATGAAAAAACGTATGATGACCGTTTTTCTCTCGTTCTGTCTGATCTTTTCCCTGGGAACGGCCGCTTTTGCCGCGGATGTCGATGAGACGTCTGAGACAGGCGAAAGCTATGGTATAGCCCTGGAAGGGACAGAGGAACAAAATGTCTCGTCCGAACAGGCGGGACAGGAGGAAACGGTTTCGGAAGAAGAAATGACGGTTTCTGAGGATACAAACACAACCGGCACGGTCAGTGAGACGGCGGACGCCGCGAATGATTCGTCAGAGACGGCAGAAGCGGGCGAAGCGGAAACCG
>CAZGED010000215.1:0-2317 GCA_964525085.1 uncultured Senimuribacter sp. | reverse complement strand
CTCTATCAGATAGGTTTCCGCAGTCGTACCGGAAATCACAATGATCTGGTCATCCGCGTTCCAGTCATCCAGGCTTTCAATCACATTGCTGTCAGGGGAAACCACGCCGAGCGCCACATTCATGTAGGGAAGCGCGAAGTCAACCTCCTCCGCCCGTTCCTCAGTAACGGTGAAGTTGGCGAGGATGACATCTACCTTGCCCGTCTGCAGATACTCAATGCGGTTCGCAGCTTCCGTTGACACATAGTTAATATCCACACCCAGGTCTTTGCCGATACGCTCGGCAAAATACACGTCGTACCCCTGATAATCGCCGTTCTCATCTACATAGCCAAAGGGATTCTTGTCAGAGAAAACCCCAATGTTGATCGTTCCGTCCTCCTTGATCTCATCTAAAGTGCGGTATACCACTTCACTTTCCTCTGTATCTTCGCCCGAGCCGGAAGTATCCGATGAATCTGCCGAATCCGATGAATCTGATGAATTTGACGAGCCGCAGGCGGCAATCGAAAACGCCAGTGTAAGTGTCAATAACAATGCTATAATTTTACGAAATTTTTTCATAATAATCTCCTTTTCCGGGTATATACCCTGCAATCGTTTTCCGCAGGAGGCCGCAAAGCATCCTGCCGGCGTTTGTGCCTTCGCGGCACATGCGCCATAGGATTTTCACACGCTTGCCGCGTGCTTTCGCTCAAAAGTAAATGTCTGTAGGAATCTCTTTGCCCGTTCTGTTTTTGGGAAGTCAAAAAACTGCTCCGGCGTTCCCTCTTCCTTTATCGTCCCGTCTTCCAGAAAGATGACTCTGTCTGCTACCGCTCTTGCAAACTGCATCTCGTGCGTCACGATCAGCATAGTCCGTCCCTGGTCTGCCAGGTTCAGGATCACCTCCAAAACCTCTCTGACCATTTCCGGGTCGAGCGCCGCCGTGACCTCGTCAAACAGCATGATTTCAGGGTGCATACACAGAGCTCTGACGATTGCCACCCTCTGCTTTTGGCCGCCGGAAAGCTGCCTTGGGAAGCTGCCGGCCTTTTCTTCAAGCCCTACGCGGGACAGCAGAGACAGCGCTTCCTCTTTTGCTTCTGCTTTCGGCCGCTTCTGAACTTTCGTCGGCGCTAATAAAATATTATCCAGCACTGTCATGTGCGGGAACAGTTCATAGCTCTGGAACACCATGCCGATCTTCTCCCGGATCCTGGTCAGATTTTTGCTGTTTTTGGAGACGGGCTCTCCGCGCAGCCTGATCTCCCCGCCCTGAATATCCTCCAGGGCGTTCATACATCGAAGCAGCGTACTCTTTCCGCATCCGCTCGGCCCGACGATCACAATGACCTCGCCCTCATGCACCTGGAGGCTCAAGTCATCCAGAACCGTCAAATCGTCAAACCGTTTTGTCAGATGCTCTATCGTTAAAATGGGTTCCGACACATCCTCACCTCCATCTTTTCTCAAGATATTTCGCAAACAGGCTGATCGGCCAGCAGGCGATAAAATACAGCAAAAATACTGTGAGATATATACCAAATGCCGCATTCGGGCTGCTCATCCGATTGGCCTCTATGATCTGCTGCGCGACTTTCAGCACCTCGACCACGCCAATCATCAGAACCAGGCTGGTCGTCTTTATCATTCTCGTGATCAGGTTGATCGATAACGGAATCAGCCGCCGCACCGCCTGCGGAAGAACGATATACCGATATGTCTGTATTTTGTCAAGCCCCAGGGCTTGCGCGCTTTCATACTGGTGAACCGGAATACTGGTAATCGCCCCGCGCACAAGATCACTCATCTCGGCGGTTCCCCAGACGGAGAATACAATTACCGATGCAAGCTCTCCTGACAGGTTCCAGCCAAAGGCCCGCGTCGTTCCGAAGAAAACGAGGAACAGCAATACCATCTGGGGCATGATGCGGACAAATTCCAGGTAACATCGCAGGATCGCCCTGCATATCGGATTCTTCCACGTCATCAGGATTCCAAGCACAATTCCAAGCGGCATGCTGATCGCCACGGAAATCATGCTGATTTTGAGCGCTACGCCAAGACCGCCCAGGATCCGTGCAAAATTTTTCCCTTTTAAAAGTACGTCAAGACCCAAATCCGGCATGTCGCAGCCTCCTTTCCAGGAAGCTTCCCAGTATGGAAACCGGAAGCAGAATCAGCAAATAAAACACGACCAGCAAAAACAGGCTTTCTGTTGTCTTATAGTACAGTCCGATCAAGTCTTTTGCCGTGAACATCAAATCCATCAGGCCGATGGCGGAGAACACGCTGGTTTCCTTCAGCAGAAATATCACGTTTGCCATGAATGCCG
>CAZGED010000214.1:0-2424 GCA_964525085.1 uncultured Senimuribacter sp. | reverse complement strand
CCGCAAACGATGGTCCCAAACGATTGCGGGTGAAATCGGTGATACCTTTTCGGTGTCACCGTCTTTACCTGTCAGCGTGTCTGTTCTGAGTGATCAAAGTTTGATGAATCTTGCCAAACTTTTTTAGGTGGCAGTCTGTGGGGCGGATCAGTCAAGCTTGTGACCGCAGTACGGGCAGTAGCGCGCCTTTTCCTTTGAGCCCTCTGCCTGTGCGACAAAGCCGGCGGACAGGATGCCGGTAGGGATGGCGACCATGCCTACGCCCAGGAAAGTCAGGACCACACCGCAGATCTTGCCGGGCAGCGTGATCGGCACGATATCGCCGTAGCCTACGGTGAGCAGGGTATTAGCCGCCCACCAAAAGCCGGAGAAAGCGTTGGCGAAGGCTTCCGGCTGGGCTTCATGCTCCAGGCTGTACATCAGCAGAGATGCGGCGATCATCAGGATCAACACGATAAAGATGGAGGAGAGAAGCTGTCCCCGCTTTTTTTTCAGCACGGTGCTGATCATCTTCAGCGGATCGGCGTAGTGCTGGATCCGGAAGATGCGCAGGATCCGGATGATCCGGAACATGCGGAGGACGACGGCGCTCCTTGCGAAGAAAAACGGAAGGTAGTAGGGTATGCAGGACAGGAAGTCCACGATACCAGCCCAGGAAAAGATGAATTTGAGGCGGGCTCTGGCCGTGGTAACACCTTTGTGAAGATATGTGGCAGTCCAGATCCGAAGAAGGTAGTCTATCGTGAAGAAGACTACGGTAATGCCTTCTATGATCCTGAGATAAGGCAGAAACGGCTTTGACTGGGGAAAGGTCTCAAAAATCGAAAGAAAAATATTGATCAGCACAGCCGTGACCAGTGCGATATCGTAGGTCCGGCTGGGAATATCATCCCGGTTTCCCACCTGAATGATGGTAAAGATTCTCTTTTTTTTACTCAATGGTCTGCTCCTTTCTGCTTTTTGATGATGGAAACGGCAGGCTATGTTATGCGTTGCTGTTAGTATGAGCGGGATTGCCGCGATGTATGATGCGATATGATGTGTTGCAAGGTGAAAAACCCGACCAGGAAGGCCGGGTTTTTGTGTACGTGTTTTCTTTATGCTTCGTCCGGTTGAATCACTCTGACCCTGATCACGCCGTCCACTTTCGGAACAGAGGTGACCCGGTCGTCCGTCGCGACCAGGGCATAGCCGTATTCGCCGCGGGTGCCGCCGGCGATGGCTTTGATTTGGACGTCGGCAAACATGGCGGAAGCCAGCTTGACCGGGTTCGGTTCTCCCTTCATGAGGACTGCGATCCTGTTTTCTCCTTTCCCAGGCCCCAGGTTTACGGCAGGGAAGTTGACGGAGTTGACGATATTCCCGTTTTCGATGAAATCCATGATCTGGTTTACCGCCATGGTGGCGCAGTTGTCTTCGGCTTCCGCTGTGGAAGCGCCCAGGTGAGGAAGAGCGATGACATGGTCTTTATTCAGGATGCCGTCGGTGGCGAAGTCTGTGACATACTGGGATACCTTGCCGGATTCCAGCGCTGCCAGCAGGTCAACTTCGTTGACCAGCTTGTCTCTGGAGAAGTTGAGCAGGACCGCACCGTCCTTCATGGTTGCGAAAAGCTCCGCATTCACCATGCCCTTTGTGGAATCCGTGGCAGGTACGTGGATGGAAACGTAATCACTGCCTGCGACGATATCTTTCACGTCAGCCATAACCTTGACGGACGGAGACAGGCTGTGGGCGGATTTGACGTTGAAATACGGGTCGCAGCCGATGACCTTCATACCCAGAGCTTCTGCAGCGTTGGCGACCAGAACGCCGATGGCGCCCAGGCCGATCACACCCAGGGTCTTGCCCATGAGCTCTGTGCCCGCAAACTGGCTTTTGCCTTTTTCTACGGCTTTGCCTACATTTTCCGTCAATGTGGACGCCCAGGCGATGCCTGCCGGTATATTTCTGGCGGCCAGGAACAACCCGGCCAGAACCAGTTCCTTTACAGCGTTGGCGTTGGCGCCTGGGGTATTGAATACCACGATGCCTTCGTCTGCGCATCTGTCCAGCGGAATATTGTTAACGCCGGCGCCGGCTCTTGCGATGGCAAGCAGCTCTTTGCCGAACTCCATTTCGTGCATATCCTGACTTCTTACCAAAATACCGGAGGAACCAGAGACTTCACCGGAGACAGAGTATTTGTCAGAAAGACAGGAAAGACCGACAGGTGAAATTTTGTTCAGTGTTGCAATTTTGTACATGTTGCGTACCTCCTTTGATATCAGAAAAGATTTTATGATTCGGTTTCAATTATATCACTTTGCCGCTTTACTTTCAAGCGTCAAAGTGATATAATGGGAGCGTTGAAAACACTAGCTGTTAAACAAAAAACGAATGGAGGGCGACGAAATGACGAAACCAAATCGAGTATTTAACTTT
>CAZGED010000213.1:0-2438 GCA_964525085.1 uncultured Senimuribacter sp. | reverse complement strand
GAGACAGCCGCTGTCGGAGATCCTGGTGGACGGCAAGTACAGGGATACCATCGAGGATCTGACGCCGCTGATCATGGAAGAACTCAACGTGAAGAAGGTAGTCTTTGCGGAAGAGCTGGATCAGTATATGAACTTCACTTTGAAGCCGAACTTCAAGGTGGCCGGACCTGTCCTGGGAAAGAAGATCAAAGCCTTCGGCGCGGCTCTGGCAAAGGAAGACGCCGCGGCAGCCGTATCGCGGCTGGAAGAGGGTACCATGACGCTGAATCTGGACGGAGAAGACGTTGTCATCGAGAAGGAGTTTGTCGACGTGCGCATCAACGCCAAGGAAGGCTTTGCCGTAGCCATGGAAAACAACGTGTTCACCATTCTGGAGACCACGGTGACCCCGGAGCTGGCAAAGGAAGGTCTGGCGAGGGAGCTGATCTCCAAGGTACAGCAGATGAGAAAGGCCAACGACTACGAAATGATGGACAACATCAGGATCTCCGTAGAGGCCGACGCGGATGTGCAGGCCGCCATCGACGACTTTGCCGACTATATCAAGAAGGAAACCCTGGCGGTATCCATCGAAGCCGGCAGCGGTCTGGACACCTACGACCTGAACGGCCACAAGACTGGCATCGGCGTTGCGAGAGTGTAGGGCGCGTCTGCGAAAGAGCCGATTGAAAACGATAACAGAGCGTGTCAGAATCCTAAAATGACAGTGTGAAAAAAAAGCACTTCGTGCCGCGAGATATGGTATGAGGTGCTTTTTTCTGGAATTACTCAGCCAGCAGCCAGTCGATCAGGTTTATGGATTTGATGCCGTCGTAGGAAGCGTCAAGGCCAGGGTCAAGGGATAGGACGATCTTTTCATAGTTATCTCTGATTTTCCGCAGCGGAGCCAGTTCTCTGCTGCGGACATCCTCACTGAGCATAGATTCTGTCACTTGAATATACTTTTTATCGTCAGCCGTCGTAGCGATGAAATCCACTTCAGCGCTGCCTATTTTACCGATGGCCACGTCGCAGCCCCTGCGCAGCAGTTCAAAATACACCACGTTTTCAATGGCATGACCTCTGTCTCGATCACGGAAACCAAGCAGGGAATTGCGAAGTCCGATGTCAACGATATAATATTTGCCCAGGGTCCGCAGATACTCCTTGCCCTTGATATCAAACCGCTTGATCTCGTAGAAAAAATAGCTTTCGAGCAGAGCATTCACATATGCTTGTACCGTGTGGGCGCTGGGAGAAGTTTTGCGGTTGCCGCTTTCCAGTAAGCCTTCACGGGAAAGGGTGTTTCCGATAGAAGAGAGAGAAATGCTGTTGCCAATATTGTCAGCGAGAAAAAGTATGATTTTGCGCAGAAGCACGGGATCGGTGATCTGTTTCTGCCCGCACCGCTTTTCACGTTCCAGAATGTCTCGAATGACAACGGTAGAATAGATGCCGTCAAGGAGCAACAGCGCTTTTTCCTGATCCAGCCCGATATCTGAGATGCCGGGCATTCCGCCGAAGCGCATGAATGCGTCGAAGACCTCTCTTAACTCATATCGTTCCCCTTTTTTGTCAAACACCTGCTTACGAACACCGCCCAGGGAACTCTGCGATTCTCTGATATCAAAGTCGTGAAAGTCCAGGAATTCACGGAAAGAGAGAGGAAGCATTTTGATCTCAACACATCTGCCAGACAGGTATGTGGAATACTCCGACGAAAGCAAATACGCGTTTGAGCCTGTGACATAGATGTCGCAGTTAAAATCCACCCGGAACGCGTTCACTGCGTCCTCCCATGCGTTGATTCGCTGCAGTTCGTCAAAAAACAGATACATTCTTTTGCCCGGAATGACACGATCCTTTACATAGTGATACACATCGTCAGAAGTCATATTCCTGAAATCGTAAGATTCAAAATTCATCTCGATGATCTGGGACGGCGCTATGCCAACCTCCTTTAGATGCATGACCATCAGTTTCAGCAAACTGGATTTTCCGCAACGGCGGATACCGGTAATGACTTTTACCGGTTCTGTGTCCTGAAAGCCGATGAGCTTATTCAGATAGCGCTCTCTTTTTTTTAGCTTATGAGATTCGATCATGATCAATTCCTCCTTGTTAGCTATACAATAGCATAAACTTTTGAAAAAATCAAGTTTTTGCACTGAAATGCAAAAACTTTTAAAAATTCGACAAAGAATGAAGTTGACTGGCCGTGCGGCCTGCAAAATTACAGTATATGGAAATTTTTGACCGTTTATTGAAAAAAATGACCGAATATTTCTTCTGTGTTGCAAGGATATTTGGATTGTGATAAGATGATTTCAGAAATACTTTTCTGAAATCTGGATTTATGGTAAAATATCATTAGATAAAATGTTATTTACCGGAGGACAGCTATGAAGATCGTTATTGAAGTCCTGCAGGGTGAGAAGGAGCTGAACGAAATCGCAGCC
>CAZGED010000212.1:0-2484 GCA_964525085.1 uncultured Senimuribacter sp. | reverse complement strand
GCTGGGCTTACGACATCGGCTACGGCGGACTGGACCACGTCATCGCCTCCGGCGAGAACATCAACGTGCTGGTCTTTGATACAGAAGTCTACTCCAACACGGGCGGCCAGGCATCAAAGGCGACGCCGGCAGCAGCTGTTGCCAAGTTTGCGGCTTCCGGCAAAAAGATCAAAAAGAAGGATCTGGGCATGATGGCCATGGCGTACGGATACGTTTACGTGGCGCAGGTAGGTATGGGCGCGGATAAGGCTCAGTTCATGAAAGCCATCGCCGAAGCCGAAGCCTACGACGGACCTTCTTTGATCATTGCATATGCGCCTTGCATCAACCACGGCATCAAGAAGGGCATGGGCAAGTCCCAGGAGAACATCAAGGACGCAGTGGAGTCCGGATACTGGCACCTGTACCGGTACAACCCGGATCTGAAGAAGAAGGGCCGCAATCCATTTATCCTGGATTCCAAGGAGCCGACAAAGCCGTTCAGAGACTTCATCATGGGTCAGAACAGATATGCTTCTCTGGCAAAGGAATTCCCGCAGTCAGCGGATAAGCTGTTTGCCATGACAGAAGCCGACGCCAGGGAGAAGTATGAAAGCTATAAGAAGATGGCGGAGGAATAGACTGTAAGAGAAAAGATCGCTGCGCATTGGAAAACGAGATAAAGCGAGATAAAGCGAGATGAAGAAAACGCTGTGGGACGACAAGCTGGAATTCAGCGGGCCGCCACAGCGTTTTTTTGAATTTTTTGTCGATGGCTATAGATTTTCCGGGTGGAATAAGGTATGATGAAGGTAGACAGCTTTTTAAGATAAGGCGGATAGGGAGGATATGCATATGGAATACTACGATCTGAAATATCTTGCGGTACCTTTGCCGGAGGATATCATGAAGGAAAAGTGGAGCGGCCATTTTGACCGGGTGCGCATACTGATCCAGCGGAGATTGGACGGCGAACTGACACAGGCCATGCGCAGCAGACTGGAACTGGAACTGGATAATCTGGAACATCTGGAAAGGTGCTATATTTATACAGAGGAAGAGGCCCTTGCCATCCTTCGTGACAGGATCCCCGACTTTGCTGTAGAGGAACTGAAGGAACTGCGGCTGGACAACAAGGTGGACTTCATCTATCTGGACGAAGAACCCAGGTATCTGAGCAGTTTCTGCGGCACGTTGTTCAAGGTCTATCCGGAATTTGAGAAGAGGGCGGCAAAGGCGGCAGGAGAAAAGACGCCCGTCCGTGAACCGGATGCTGTAGATCAGCTTCTCGCTCAATCGCTGACGGACGGACAGGAAACCTCCGCCCATATTCACATCCGCCAACAGCTCAGCCTGGAGCCTGCGGAGCTGGAAGAGGGACGGAAGATCCGCGTCCATGTACCGATGCCGGTAGAACGGCAGCAGATACAGCATCTGCAGGTGCTGTCCGTTACGCCGGAGCCGGCAGCCATGCCTTCTGTGGAGGACGGCCATCCGACCGCTTACTTTGAGGGACCTGCCATGAAGGGGCAGAATTACACGGTGGAGTACGCCTTTGATTTTATCGGGCACTATACGGATCTCTCCCGTGCGCTTAGGGAGAAGGCGGCGTTGAAGCAGGGACCCGTCCCGACGGAGATGGAGCCGTACCTGGCGGAGCAACTGCCGCACATTCGGTTTACGCCGTACCTGCGCAGCCTGGCTTCGGAGCTGGCTGACGAAGACGGCGACATGCTGAGAACGGCCAGAAATATCTACGATTACGTTACCACCAAGGTCATATACCGTTTTACACGGGACTATGCGGCCATCGATAACCTCAGTGAATACTGTGCAATCAACCTCCGGGGCGACTGCGGCATTCAGGCGCTGCTTTTCATCACCCTGTGCCGGATCAGCGGCATCCCTGCCCAATGGCAGTCGGGCCTCGACGCCAAACCGGGCAGCATCGGCCCTCATGATTGGGCCATGTTCTGGCTGCCGTCAAAGGGATGGCTCTATGCCGATCCTTCCTATGGCGGTTCAGCCTACAGGAGAGGAGACGAAAAGCGATGGAATTACTTTTTCGGTAACATAGATCCGTTCCGAATCCCGATCAACGACCGGTTCCAGGCGGATTTGGTTCCGGCCAAGGCGTTCCCGAGGGAAGATCCTTGCGACAACCAGTACGGAGAAGTGGAATACATGGACCGCGGCCTCTACGGCAGCGATTGGAGTTGCGAATTTACGGAGATCGATATCCATCAGATCTAGATGACAGGACCGTGCAGACCGGACGGGCCGTTTCGTAAAACGCCGCGAAATGGCCTTTGATACGAAACCTTTCGCTGAAAAAACAAACAAGAGTTTCGTAAAGTAGAGCTAAAAAGCTCGAAATACGAAACTCTTTTCGTTTTTTGATGGAATTTGTTTCGTAAAACTCAAACGAATTTGCGAAAATACGAAACCAACCGGAGAGAATCAACAGATTTGTTTCGTAAAACGCCGTGAAACGGCCTTTGATAC
>CAZGED010000211.1:0-2511 GCA_964525085.1 uncultured Senimuribacter sp. | reverse complement strand
GCCATAAAATTGATGCCGATGCAGTGCACCGCCCAGAACAGTATGATAATAAGCGCACCACACACCCTGGCATCCAAGCTCGGGAATACACTGTTTACATAGCCGCCGAAGGCAGTTCCCAAAATGGAAAGGATCAAGGCATTCAGCACCTGGAGCAATACAAAGGCTCCGCCGAACCGATGTCCCATAAAGGTTGTGGCCACTGTATAAACGCCACCGTTAAAATTCATTACGCTGCTGATATATACCAGCGGCAACATGGACAAAAAACCGACAATAACCGCGATAATATATGCCAGCCAAACAGAATAACCTGTAGCCGCAGCAGCCGGTCCTGTCAGAGAGACAAGTCCGGACCCTACGAAAGTACCAATTGCCATCATCAACAGCTTAGTTCTGGTAAAGGTTCTTTCAGGATGTAAACTGTTCATTTTTTCTTGCTCATTCATAATATCCTCCTTAACATGTCCCATACCGACTGTATGCGGTACAGGTTTTTTCTGCAGTTTTTTGTAAGCTTGTATCAATTATAGAACACAATTTGTCAAAAAACATCGTAGACAGTTCCAAGATTTTATGCTGCAACTGTCTCTTATGATGCTGACCTTATTGGAAAAGAATAAAGTATCCCAGCAGCACGACGATTGTATCACTGACGCGGCCGGCACATAAAAACTTTCTGTTTTCCAGATATTTCTCTTCGCAATTCCCAGTTTTTGTGGTAAAATCAATATAGAAACGAGGGAGGTGAAGATTATGCCGTTGATGATTTTAGGTCTTGTATTTGTCATTGGACTGTTCGTATTTTATCTGTTCAGCACCCGTGGCAACGGCGGCGGAGAAACCTCTGTCAGCGCCGAGAAACCGAAAAAGGACGACGGTCTCAAACGGGACGAAAATGTAATCTTCCTGCCTGACGACGTGGAAAGCATCAAAGAGCGGAGACGGAAGAACCGCCGTTGATTCCTGTGTCCATTGTAACAAATCTCTGCCTCTGGCCATACACTGACCAGAGGTGTTTTTATGTCTGATAAAACCGAACGAATCCAAAAATCTTTCCGCCGCGCCCTGCGCATATCCGCCGAAGATCACCCGAAGATCGTTATCATGAGCGACTGTCACCGGGGAACCGGCACCTGGGCAGACAATTTTCTGGCAAGCCGGCCCATCTTCACCGCGGCCCTGAAGCACTACTATCAAAAGGGCTTCACCGCCATCGAGCTGCTCTTCCCTGAGGCCCGCCCGGTCAAGTGGTCCATCTGCTCCCGATCTGATATGACCCTGTCCGTGTGCCGGGAAGTTCTGTCGGAAATGGCGCTGTAAAAGAATTCCGTTAAAACGGCGGAATTCATCCGATCCAAAAACTGCTGCCCCGGCGCGAATCCGTTCATCGCGCCGCATGCAGCAGTTTTAAATTACGCTTTTTATGAAAGAGCGCTACAGCAGCTCTTTTCTGGACAGGTTGATCCTGTTCTGGCTGTCGATCTCGGTTACCTTGACCTTGACCACATCGCCGATGTTCATCACATCTTCGACCTTCTCCACTCTGTGCTTCGCCATCTTGGAGATGTGGAGCAGGCCTTCCTTGCCTGGCAGGATCTCGATGAACGCGCCGAAGTTCATGATTCTCTGTACGGTGCCTTCGTAGATCTCGCCGACCTCGACGTCCTTGGTCAGAAGCTCGATGCGGCGGCGCGCCTCGTTGGCGCCTTCCATATCCGCGCTGTAGATGCTGACCAGGCCCGGATCGTCTTCGGAGATGTCGATCTTGACGCCGGTCTCATCGACGATCTTGTTGATGGTCTTTCCGCCAGGTCCGATGACGATTCTGATTTTGTCAGGATCGATGCGCATGGTCAGGCTGCGCGGCGCGTACTTGGACAGTTCAGGACGCGGAGCCGGAATTTCTTCTAACATCTGCTCCATGATATACATTCTGCCCTCTCTCGCCTGCTGCAACGCCTTCTCCAGAATCTCTCTGGACAGGCCGTGGACTTTGATGTCCATCTGGATGGCGGTAACGCCCACTTCCGTACCGGTGACCTTGAAGTCCATGTCGCCCAGGAAGTCCTCCAGGCCCTGGATATCGGACAGGATCGCCATCTTGCTGGTGCCGTCCTCTTCCACTCTCTCGATGAGACCCATGGCGATGCCCGCCACCGGCCTTTTGATCGGAACGCCGGCGTCCATCAGAGCCAGGCAGGAACCGCAGGTGGAACCCATGGAAGTGGAGCCGTTGGAGGAAAGAACCTCGGATACCACTCTGATGGCATACGGGAACTCCTCAACCGAAGGGAGCACCGGGAGCAAAGCTCTTTCAGCCAGAGCGCCGTGTCCGATCTCTCTTCTGCCCGGACTTCTCATCGGTCTCGCTTCGCCTACGGAGTAGGACGGGAAGTTGTAGTGATGCATGTATCTCTTCTCGGTCTGTTCGGTGATGCCGTCGATGGTCTGAGACTCGCTGGCAGGCGCCAGGGTGCAGGCACTCATAACCTGCGTCTGTCCTCTCTT
>CAZGED010000210.1:0-2523 GCA_964525085.1 uncultured Senimuribacter sp. | reverse complement strand
ATCTTCATGCCTCTGGAATACTCTTTGAACGGTCGGTTCTCCGGCAGATCCAGTCTGCGGATATAGCTGCGGAAGATCTCGCTGTTCCAGTTGGCGTAGGTGGACGACATCATCTGATCCACGATGCGGGTATGGATCACCGCCGGAAAATAGGCTTCGTCCAGAACGATGCCGATGTCGTTCTTTACCTGCTGAAATGCGGCGTCTTCATTGTCGACGCCCAGGACCCTGACGCTGCCGCTGTCTTTTTTCAGGCTGTTCATGATCAGCCGGATGGTGGTGCTTTTGCCCGCGCCGTTTTCGCCGATTAGGCCCAGGATACAGCCCTTCGGCAGATCAAAGCTGATGTCCCTCAAGCAGAAATCCCGAAAGGCCTTGTTCAGATTTCTGACTTCTATCGCATACTGTTCACTATAGGTTCCCATTGTTATTCCTCCTCTGCCAGCAGGCGAAGGGTCTCGACCAGCTCATCCAGATCCATGTCCAGGCTGGCCGCCAGCCCTATGGCCTCCTGCAGCAGATCTTCCAGCTTTTTTAGATTGTTTTCTCTGATCAGCTCCAGATTTTTCTCCGCCACAAAGCAGCCTTTTCCGGCTACGGTATAGATAAACCCCTCTTGCTCTAATTCGTCATACGCCCGCTTGGTGGTAATGACACTGATTTTCAGATCCTTCGCCAATCCCCGGATAGACGGAAGGGCGTCCCCCTCCTGCAGCTGCCCGGAGATGATGTGATGCTTCAGCTGCGTGTAGATCTGCTCATAAATGGGCTGATGACTCGCGTTTTTAATGATGATATCCAAAATATAAGGCCTCGCTTTCGGATTTCGGATAGAGCGCCGCGCTTATCCGTATATATACAGTATATACAGTTATAACAGTTTGTCAAGGGCTTTTTTGATTTTTCTTCCGCGCAGAAAAGCAGACATAGAATGCAGGCAAAAAGCGTACAACAAAAAGCGTATACCTGTGGAACCTTTTGTTCACGTGTGTACGCCTTTGAAATCGCAGCAATATGAGGGTGTCCCGGCGCAGAGCCTGCACATTCCCCCAATCATTGTCTTTTCAGTGTCACCGTCCAGCGTCACCCGGCGTCGTCCGGTGTCCACGAGCCGGCCTCTCTGTCATAGAGGAACCTGCGATAATATTTCAGCCGCGCGTATTTCTGTATCTTCTGCATGTAAACCGCGTTGTACGCGCCGCCGACCGCTCCGACCACCGGTATCCCCTGCAAAAATTTCAGGCAAAGCAGTTCTGTAGACATGACGGAAGCTGTGGCGCGGATCTGCTGGGACTGCTCATAGCCCTCCGGCAGTTTCGGGTCCTCGATGAACCGGTCGATGCCCTGATTTCCCGCCCGCAGCTGACTCCCTTCGGACAAGGCGGTTTCTATGAGCTTCAGAATAAAGTACTTCTCCTCCGGCCGCTCATAATCATAGCCGAAACGGAGTGCTGTCTCATAGAGACCCTTCAGCAACACGCCGACGAACAAGGGAATATCGGGCAGTCCAATGCCCAGCGCGCCCAGGCCCAGGCCCGATGCGCCCGAAAAGAGCAGATTCTTCGCGTTGCTGCCACCTGTATCCCGCTCAAACTTCCGCAGGGTCTTCTTGTTCTCTGCCAGATCTGCGGAATAACTGTTGACCCGGTACTGATGTTCCAACTCTTCCCTGTCGTAGGTCTTTTCGATGATGCCCGTTCCCTTTTCAAAGATCAGCTCAAAGGCCTTTGAAAAAGCTGTGTTTAACGTTTCCTGCAGCTTGTCCGGCACCTTCTCCTCTAAAAGCCGACTGATTCTGCTGGACTTGCGTCCGCTCCCCTTCATCAGAAAGCTGCGCTCCTGGCGTTCCAGCCGTTTCCATTCTCTTTCTCTTGCTGTTGGCTGCATACGGCAGACTCCTCCTTTGCTCTGCGTTACGTCTATTCTATCACAAAATTTTCTTCTGTTCCATCGATTCCGCGGCACGATTCTGCCCTGCGGCACGATTCTGCGGTGCAATTCCGCTCCGCGATTCTGCCCTGTGGCGTGATTCCGCGGCACGATTCCGCTCCGCGATTCTGCCCTGCGGCGTGATTCCGCGGCACGATTCTGCTCCGCGGCGCCGCGTGATTTGTGATGCAGGATGCAAAAAAATGTGCTATACTTAAGAAAAATCACTCATAACTCACTACGATAGGAGGAAAAAATGGATCTGAACAAAACCATCGTATCTCTCAAGAAAAACGGTTATCAGGTTTCTGTGTTTGAGAACAAAGAAGAAGCAAGTCAGTATTTGAACCGACAAATCGACCAGACATCCGTGGGTATCGGCGGTACCATTACACTGCAGGAAATGAACCTGTACGAAAGTCTGTCCTCTCACAATGAAGTCTACTGGCAATGGTATGAAACGGAAGACATGAACGCCGACGAAATCCGCCGCGCCGCTGCCCACACCAAACTCTATCTGACATCCGTCAATGCCATCAGTGAAACCGGCGAAATGATCAACATCGACGGCACCGGCAATCGGGTGTCAAGCAC
>CAZGED010000209.1:0-2523 GCA_964525085.1 uncultured Senimuribacter sp. | reverse complement strand
AATCCGGACAATCCAGATACACCGGACATTCCGGACGACCCGGACAATCCGGATAACCCGGACAATCCGGATATGCCGGATAATCCCGGCAATTCCGCTGCACCGGACAATCCGGACACTTCCGCTACGCCGGGTTCACCCGACCATTCGGATACCCTCGATGTTCCGGATACAACCGATACGGCAGCGGAACCCGGTCTGCCCGAGACCGGACAGCTATGGTGGCCGGTCTGGCTTCTGACCGCGGTTGGACTGCTTCTGCTTCTGACAGGCGTGGCGGTCAAATCAAGGTACAAAGGAAAGCATGTGCGGCACTGAACGTATAGGCCGCCGTATGGAAAAACTTTCTGCCCGGGCTTGCTGTTCCTTTTACCTTCATGCGCAGGTTCTGTAGAAGTCATTTCGCCCATTGCAACGGCGAGCTTTTAGGCGTATAATATATGCGTCAGAATTTCTGCGGGAAATTGACGAAACGACAGCAATTCAAGCAATTCACAAGAAAAGAAAGGAACGCAGACATGTATTACGAAATGACGATTGCAGGACTGAAGCGCCAGCTACCGCTTTGCAGGATCAGCGACGATCTGTATATCGGAGCTTTCATCCTGTTCAGCGACGTAGAGATCACCAAGGCCAGTGCCGGACAGCTCCTTGCCAAAGCGCCTGAGTTCGACGTGATCATCACAGCAGAATCAAAGGGAATTCCGCTTGCCTATGAGATGGCAAGACAGGCAGGGATCGACGACTACATCGTAGCCAGAAAAGGAGCCAAGCTCTATATGCAGAACGTAGTTACCACAGAGGTGGACTCCATTACGACAGATCACATTCAGACCCTGTGTCTGGGACAGGCAGAAATCGATAAGATGAAGGGAAAACGGGTTCTCATCGTCGACGACGTGATCAGCACCGGAGAATCCCTCAAGTCCCTGGAGGTTCTGGTGAACCAGGTGGGCGGAAACATCGTCGGCAGGATGGCCGTTCTGGCAGAAGGCGGAGCCGCAGACAGAGAGGATATCATCTTCCTGGAGAAGCTGCCGTTGTTCAACGCCGACGGCACGGTGAAATAGCCGTCAAAACAGCTTTCAGAGCAGATTTTAAAATAGCTTTTAATAGCCGCCATAGTAAGAAGGTAAAACGGCCGCGGTCAGATTTCGACTTTGCGGCCGTTTTTGTCTGTCTGCGTCAGCAGCGTGAATATCAGAATGTTGTCTACGCTGTTAACTTCGCGAAGATCGTTTATTCCCGCAGCATATACAGGCAGACGGCAAGCGAAAGATCTGTATGGGATTCCTGATTACTCATTTCTTCGCTGTAGAGAAATTGCTTGTTTTTGCTGAGCCGGTACCGCACGGTGTTGTGATATCAGCTGCAAGGGCTATGCGATTGGCTGGTTCACGGAAACCGATCGCAGTGGGAAGAGAAAAAATGGGTACCCGTGGAAAAAACACTGGCACTTACCCGGGAATCTATGGTAGAATAATATGGTAAAAGTAAGATTGTGTCCAAATGCAGGAACAACGGACAGGCTTGCTTTTTTGTTTTTTTGAGAACGGAATAAACGCCGTTGCTTTAGAGGGAGAATCCTTCGGACCGGAAACCAAAGTGGAACTTACAACCTTGGAAGATGTTCTTTACAGCGATCGAAAAAATGATCTTAGCTTTCTCATCGAGGACCATTTTGTGATACTGATAGAGCACCAGAGCACAAGTAATCCAAATCTTCCACTGCGGGATTTGATCTACATAGCAAGAACCCTGGAAAAGATGATGGAAAGCCTTCCTATCTATGGGGAAACCTTGCAAAAAATCCCCGTGCCGGAGTTCTACGTGCTGTATACGGGAGAGGGGAAATGGGAGCAGAAAATCTTGCGGCTTTCGGAAAGTTTTAACTGCCGCGCGCCGGAAAATTCCGTAGAACCGGTGGTCAAAGTGATCAATCTGGGGTATAATGAGAAAAATGAAGTTTTGAAACGCAGCGAAACCTTAGCGGGATACAGCAGGCTCCTGCACTATATCAAAGAAGGCAAAGGGCAAGGAAAGAATCTGCAGGAATCTATAGATGATGCGGTAAAGCGCTGCATGAAAGAAGGCGTCCTGCGGGATTTTTTGAAAAAGAACAGTCAGGAGGTGGGCAATATGTTGTTTGATGAAGTATCCTGGGAAGAAGTCATAGCTTATCGTGCCGAAGAAGCCAGAAAGAAAGGCTATGACGAAGCTGTCGACCAGAGCATTCGGATTTTGATTAAAAGCCATAGGGAGGAAAATATTCCAAAGGAGAGAACCATCGATACCCTGATAAAGAAGTACGGTATCAGTTCAGAACAGGCGGCAGCGTATTATGAGAAAGAGACAGAACCAGTGCAGCAGGCCTCTCGGACGTAATAGCCCGTCGCTTTATATCGCTTTGTTTTAAGGAAAAAGAACGGCCCTGCCCGGAAATCCGGCGCAGGGCCGTTGATGTAATCGTTCTCTATTTCTCCAGTTCCGCGATCTCATCCTCGCAGGCCTGCATGGCTTCCA
>CAZGED010000208.1:0-2527 GCA_964525085.1 uncultured Senimuribacter sp. | reverse complement strand
CCCGGCCGGCGCTGTCATAGGTATCGGTTTTTCCCCTGCGCGGGCAGAAAAATGCAACCATTCCCACCCATTCTGTGATATAGTATAAATAGACATTTCGGGAGGTGCACCATGAACGAAAAAAAGAAGCCTAGCAGGATCGACGTTTGCGTCGCCAATCCGGCGGGAAACATCACCATCTTCGTCCTCGACCGGTTTCCCCGCAGCCAGTACCAGACCGTAGCCAGCCAGCTGCTGGCCATGGATGAGCTGAAAGGCGAACAGGTGGCTTTTGTCACGGGCCCCGACTCGCTGGAGATGTGCGGTCTGGAGTTCTGCGGCAACGCGTCCCGTTCCTTTGCCCTGATGAAAGCAAAAAAAGAAGGCCTCCAAGGCCACGGCATCATGGACATCTCCGTCAGCGGCTGCCGTGAGCGGCTGAAAGTGGTCGTAGACACATCCAACAACTATACCAAGATCAAAATGCCTCTGCCCCGGAACATCGCAGCGCCGGACGTTTCGGATATCGCCCGGTCAGACACCCTTTGTTCCCTGATGAAGGGCAGCCGGATCGTGGATATGGATGGCATCATGCACGTGGTGGTGCGGGACAAAGCGCCGACCCGAGAAAATTTTGACGTGGTTCGGGACTATATCAACGGGAAATATGATCCGCCGGCCATGGGCGTCATGTTCTACGACACGGCGCAAAACCGGCTGACGCCGGTGGTCTACGTGAAGGACGTGGACACCACTTACTTTGAGGGCAGCTGCGGCTCCGGTTCCACGGCGACGGCGGCCGCCTTCTGTGAGGAGGAGCGGTCGGGCACCTTCAGCTTTACCCTGCCGCAGCCGGCCGGCTCGCTGACCGCTACCTGCGAAAAAGCTGACGGCGTTCTGAAAGCGGTCTATATCGAAGGTCCGGTGCAGCTGGGCAGCGTCAGACAGGTGGAAATCCTGCTCTGAGCCGGCTCTGTGCCGGCTCTGTGCCGCTTTTGTGCCTGCTCCCAAGCCCGTGCCTCTAACCCTTTGCCGGCAGGATGAACGGCAGCGCCTTCGGCCGTATTTCAAACTCAACGGACTGGGCCACGCAAATCTCGCCATCGGCGCACAGGAAGAAGGACCCTTCTTTTGGTGTCAGCGACAGCTTGCGGCAAGTCTTGACCTGAATCACTTTTTCGATGCCGGGCACTCCCAGATGGGTGCCCGCTTTGTATTTCGGAAACAGTTTTAAGAATTCCAGGCGGGATACGTCGTTGATGATGTTGAGATCAAAGACCCCGTCGGATACGTCGGACTGGGGCGATGTATGGATGCCGCCGCCGCAGAAGGAGCCGTTGGCGACAGAGCAGAGCAGCACCTCCCGGTCCAGCAAAACGCGCCCCTCTTCTTCCAGCCGCAGTCCGATGGTCTTTTTTTGGAGAAACACGCCCAGCACGGCCAGCAGATACGCTGCGGAACCGGCGATCAAAGGCTTCTTTTTCAGCCGGCCGGCCAGTTCCACCACGTTGCAGTCGAACCCGATGTTGAACATGTTAGCGCAGTACCGCTCCCGATACACGCCATCCATGACGCCGGCGTACCAGATCAAATCGATGGTTTTCGCCTCTCCCTTCAGCTGGGCCTTGATGTCGGTGAATTTTCCCGCATCGGGGAAGTTGCGCACCATGTCGTTGCCGGTGCCGGTAGGAATACAGCCCACCGGTATGTCAAAGCCCACCGCGCCGCACAAAATCTCGTTGAGTGTGCCGTCGCCGCCGCAGGCGTAGAACCTGGCTGCGCCGGACGCCAGAGCCTCCGCTGCTTCCGGCCGGACCTCCTTTGCTGTACGCTCTGCGATCTCCCGCGCACGCCGCTCTCCGTCGCCGACGCCGCAGGTTATGTATATTTCAAACTCTTCCTTCAACTGTTCACAGGACGCCTCGATCTCCCCGATCAAAGCATCGGTCCCGCCGCCCTGTCCGGCCGCCGGGTTCACGAAAAAATAATGCTTCATGTATGCTTCTACCTCAACTGAATATGCTGCTTTTATTTTACGGCAACATCCTTGAAATTTCAAGGGGTTTGGTATTTTTTTAAGAACACACTTTGCGCTGAACAAAACAGAATGCCTCCGAAGAGGCATTCCGTTTCGAAAGGTTTGATGCATGACTGCAGACATGTAACTACCGTTGTTTGGCTGCAGATGTTACTTTCTACTTTACCCTGCAGCAGGCTGCGAAATGGCCCGGTTCTCTCTCTTCAAGCGGGATGTCTGCGGCTCTGCACGCATCAGAAGCCAGCGGACAGCGCGCGGCAAAGCGGCAGCCCGGCTTCGGATTGACAGGATTGGATACCTCACCCTTGATCACCTCGATCTTCCTTCCTTTCATTGCGATGCTCGGCACCGGAATCGCCGACAGCAGCGCTTTGGTATACGGATGGATCGGGTTCTTAAACAGCTCCTTGGACGGCGCCAGCTCTACACACTGCCCCAGATACATCACCGCAATCTGGTCAGAAATATGGCGCACCACGCTGAGGTCGTGGGTGATGAACATGTAGGTCA
>CAZGED010000207.1:0-2585 GCA_964525085.1 uncultured Senimuribacter sp. | reverse complement strand
ATTGACGTGCCGGACGGCTTCACCGCATCGGTATCGAAAGCGGGAACCGTCTGGATCATCACCAATGATGATGTACCGGGCGATACGCCGGACAATCCGGACAACCCGGATAACCCGGATAATCCGGACACACCTGATCACCCGAATACGCCGGGCGGTTCGGATCATCCGGATGCCTCCAACCCGGGCGAACCGGGAACAGGTTCTCCACAGGGCACGACAACAGGATCTACGGATCACCCGCAGACGGGAGACGAAAGTCCAATGACGCTGTGGGTTTCCCTCCTGGCCATTGCCGGTTTGGGTCTGACAGGCACGGTAGTTTACCGCCGCAGAAGGACAAGTGAATAACCGGGGAAGACCAAAAAAATTGAGAATCAAAAAACAACTGACGGTGATGCCTGTACGGCATCACCGTTTTGATTACTCTGCCCGTCTCCAATCTGCCTTGCATCCCTGTCGGCTGCCCCTGCGGCGCAGTTCCGCGTAGATGCCATTTAAGATGGTCCTTTTCCGGTAACTCCACTGGGGCGTGATCAGGATCTTTCTCGGTGCGTCGCCGGTCATGCGGTGGATGACCACCTCCGGCGGAATGATTTCCAGCAGGTCGCAGACCAAGTCTACATAGCTTTCCAGAGACGGAAAGGCGTTGTAATCACGGTAGTCAGCCTCCATCGGTGAGCCTTTGACCACGTTGAGCAGGTGGAGCTTCAGCCCCCAGGCGCCGCTTTGACAGACATATTTGACCGAGTCGATCATGTCCTGGCGCGTCTCGCCGGGCAGCCCCAGGATCAAATGAACCACGACGCGGATGCCGCGGTCCCGGAGGGCTTTGATGGCCGCGTCAAAGACAGGCAGGCCGTAGCAGCGGTTGATCAGATCGGCGGTGCTCTGATGGATGGTCTGCAGGCCCAGCTCCACCCAGAGGAAGTGGTGTTCGTTGATCTCAGAGAGCAGGTCGAGGACCTCGTCCGGCAGGCAATCCGGACGGGTGGCGATGGCGATGCCGCTGATCAAAGGGTGCCGCAAGGCGGCCTCGTACTTTTCCCGAAGCACCTCTGTCGGAGCGTAAGTATTGGTGTGGTTCTGAAAATAGGCCAGATACTTGGCGTCAGGCCACTTCTCGGACAGAAGGCGGATCTGATCCTCGATGGTGGAAGCGAAGTCTCCGCCGCCGCCCTCAGAGCAGAACAGGCATCCGCCGGTGCCCTTGGTACCGTCCCTGTTGGGACAGGTAAAACCGCCGTCGATAGACAGCTTGACCGTCTTCTGGCCGAAGACGTTTTTTAAATAATCGCTGATAGAATTTATGTATGGATTCATGGCAAACCTCTTTCATTTCACTGGTTTCTATGATATAATAGAATGTCAAGTTTGTGAAGAAAAAAATGCAAAAAGGAGGAAGAAAATATGGGGAAAAAGTCTGTTCAGCCGTGGGAATGTCAGTGCGGCCAGATGAGCGGCCGGCACACGCTGGCGGATCTGGCCTCTGCCGGAGAAGAAGTGATGAAACCGGCCCTTCTGCTGCACAGCTGCTGCGGACCGTGCAGTACCAGCGTCATTGAACGGCTGTCACCCGACTATGATCTGACCGTATTTTTTTACAACCCCTGCATCACTGACCCGGAGGAGTACGAGAAGAGGAAGGCGAGCCAGATCGCCTTTATCGAGCAGTACAACCGACGGCAGGCAGGCCTTGGCAAAATCTGTTTTATCGAGGGGGAGTACGAGCCGGAACGCTACCTGGAAGCAGTGTCCGGCTACAGTAACGAACCGGAGGGCGGGGCCAGATGCACCATCTGTTTCCGGCAAAGGCTGGAAAAGACGGCGGCCATGGCAAAGTGCCGGGGATTCGGTTTGTTTACCACCACTTTGACCGTGAGCCCTCATAAGAACTACCCGCTGATCGCTTCCATCGGCAAAGAGCTGGCCGAAAAATACGGCGTCCAGTTTCTGGATGTGGATTTTAAGAAAAAGGCGGGATTCCAGAGAAGCATCCAGCTTTCCAAGGAATACGGCCTCTATAGGCAGAATTACTGTGGATGCGAGTATTCCAAACGATAATATTTCATAGCGCGAAATTTTAAAACATGCAATCCGACACCATGCGGTTTAAAAGCATATTATTTAAGAATATATAATTTAAGAACATATAATATAGTAAGGAGAAACGATATGAGCCAGTTAGTAACACCGAAAGACTATTCACCTGTTATCAGCCCGCTGGAAACCCAGAGGGCCATCAAAAAGATCAAAGACTATTTCCAGCAGGAGCTGGCATACGGCCTGAACCTGCGCAGAGTTTCCGCACCGCTGTTCGTCGCGCCGGAGACCGGTCTCAACGATAACCTGAACGGTGTGGAGAGAAGGGTATCCTTCACGCTGAAGGACATGGACGAAAAAGAAGTGGAAGTGGTTCAGTCCCTGGCAAAGTGGAAGAGAATGGCGCTTGGTAAATACGGCATCAAGCCGGGACACGGCATTTATACAGACATGAACGCCATCCGGCGGGATGAGGAAATGGATAACCTTCATTCCGTCTATGTGGACCAGTGGGACTGGGAAAAGGTAGTCACAAAGGAGCA
>CAZGED010000206.1:0-2636 GCA_964525085.1 uncultured Senimuribacter sp. | reverse complement strand
GGAGGGCGCATACCTAGTTACACGAGTTAATTTCAACAAAATAATTGACTTGTGGATGAATGCGTTGGATAATTAGAGAGAAGGGTTCCGTGATAACGGGGCGTGTTTTGACCCTGTAGACATGCATATATACCGTGCAAGCCCGAACTTTACAGGAATAAGGTGGAAGAGAGAGGCCGAAGGAAAAATACAGAGAGTACAGGAGGCAAAGCCACCGAAAGCAATCGATACATTGGGAAAAAGTAGGAAGGCATTTTTTAAGTATGAAAAAAAAGATCGGCGTACTGGGAGGCATGGGTCCCATGGCTTCTCAGTTATTCTACAAAATGGTGACAGAAAAAACCCTTGCGGACTGCGATCAGGATCATGTGAACCTGATCATCTGCAGCGATACTTCCATGCCGGACCGCACCGGAGCGATCCTGAGCGGCCGGCTGCAGGAGGTGTACGACAGAATGCTGTCCGATGCCAGAATGCTGGAAAACTGCGGATGCCAGGCACTGGCCATCACCTGCAATACGGCCCATTACTTTGCGGACATGATTGAAGAGGAGCTCAGCATTCCGATCCTTCATATGATAAAAGAGACCGTGAAAACGCTGGCAGAAGCGGATCCCGGCGGCAAAGCTGCCATTCTGGCCACCGACGGAACCATTCAGACCGGGATTTACCAGAAGCGGATGGAGGAGGCCGGGCTGCAGGTCTATGTGCCGGAGCCGGAACTCCAAAAGATCGTCATGTACCAGATCTATGACCGCATCAAGGCCGGAAGACCCTTTGACGCGGATCAGTGGAACTGCCTACGCATGGCTATGCGGGCCGCCGGTTGCACCCACGCCATCATGGGCTGCACCGAGCTGTCCGTCATCAAAGCGGATGAGGGCCTGGATGATTTCTATATAGATCCGATGGAGGTACTGGCGGAAAAAGTTATCCGGTTCAGCGGCGGCCAGGTGAAGCGCTGACCGAAAGCCAGGACAGCCGGGGAAACCGCGCGTCTGGCAGTAAAAAAACAACGAAGAGGAGGAGCAAAGATGGGACTGCCCGAAAACAGCAGAGTAAAGATGCATCATAAGTACCCGAAGGGGGAGCGGAACCTGATTACCGACGTACCCGGCGTAAAAGTGGGACATGTAACCCTGCGGGACGACGAGAAGGATATCCATACAGGTGTGACGGCGATTCTGCCCCATGAAGGAAACCTGTTTCGAAACAAAGTCGCAGCAGGCGTGTCCGTCATCAATGGATTCGGCAAAAGCGCCGGCCTGGTGCAGATCGAAGAGCTTGGAAATATCGAGTCTCCGATCATCATGACGAATACGTTCAGCGTCGGCACGGCGCTCAACGCATCGCTGAGATATATGCTGGCTGCCAACGAAGATATCGGCGTCACCACCTGCACGGTAAACTGTGTGGTGACAGAGTGTAACGACGGTACGCTCAACGACATCCGCGGCAGGCACGTCACAGAAGAGGACGTTCTCGACGCCCTGAACCACGCAGGAGATGACTTTGAGGAGGGCGGTGTCGGCGCAGGCACGGGCATGTGCTGCATGGGCATCAAAGGCGGCATCGGATCCGCTTCGAGAATCGTAAAAGTAAAGAATCAGGAATATACCCTGGGTGTCCTTTTGCTGTCCAACTTCGGCGAACCGGGCAACCTGCGCATCGGCGGACAAAAAATCCCTGCGCCGATTCCGAAAGCGGAAGGCTGCGGGGATCAAGGCTCTGTCATCGTTGTCATCGGCACGGACCTGCCTCTCAGCGACCGTCAGCTGCGCCGGGTGGCGAAGCGGGCTGCCGTCGGCTTGAGCCGGGTGGGATCCTACCTGGGCAACGGCAGCGGAGATATCGCAATCGCATTTTCCACCGGGAATATCATCCCCCACTACTGCGAAAGCGGCATGGTGAACATCAAAATAGCCCACGACGATACCCTGGATCCTGTCTTTGAAGCTGTGGCAGAAGCGGTGGAGGAAGCCGTCATCAGCTCTCTGTACCACGCGGACACGGTCAAAGGCATCCGTGGAAAGATCGTATATAGTCTGAGAGAATTCATATGAGAGGTGAACAAATGAAACTTTTTATCAGTGCGGATATAGAAGGTGTGACCGGTGTAACGACCTGGGAATCCACCCGGCATGGAGGCAAAGGCTATGAGGCCGCATGCAGACAGATGTCTCTGGAAACGGCCGCGGTCTGCAGAAGCGCGCTGGCTGCCGGATGGGACGTCGTCGTCAAAGACGGCCATGAGGACGCCATGAACATCGATCCCGGCCTGCTGCCCCGGGGCGCACAGCTGATCCGCGGGTGGACCAGCGACCCCTATTCCATGATGGGAGGTCTGGACGAAAGCTTTGACGGCGTGATGTATATCGGCTATCATTCCGGCGCGTGGACAGATACCAGCCCGCTGAAGCATACAGGTGAGGATTACCTTTTCAACTGGGTCAAGGTCAACGGAGCATACGCTTCGGAATTCACCCTGAATTCCATTCTGGCTGACCAGTTTGGCGTGCCGTCTCTGCTGCTGAGCGGAGACGAAGGGATCTGCCGGGACGCCGCAGCGCAGTATCCGGGTCTGGTTACCGTGGCGACAAAGGCCGGCATCGGCAACGCCACCTGGAACAGACATC
>CAZGED010000205.1:0-2645 GCA_964525085.1 uncultured Senimuribacter sp. | reverse complement strand
TCGCTCAGAACGAAAGCACGTTCTACACCAATGCCCGCAGCCCATACGGCTACAAAGGACTGATGCAGACCAGCGATGCGCTGGCGAAGAAATACGGTTACAAGCCGTCCAGCTTATATAAGGCGCAGGTAAGCATCGAGGTAGGCGCCAGATATCTGGGCAGTATGAAGAAGCAGTTTAAGACCTACACCAAGGCCATTTCGGCTTATGCGTACGGTTCAGCTGCGGTGAAGTCGGGCAACTACTCCACGGCTGCTGCGAAGAAGGTTCTAAAGACCAGAGATAAGATCGAAAGCTATCTGGAGAGGAACCATTACGTTTAAGACTGCTGCATCAGAATACATTTAAAACAGCAATTTACGGCGCATAGTATGATATAAATAGAAAAGACGCGGTCACTCCTGATGCGGGAGATCGCGTCTTTTCGTTGGATCTTTGATTTTTGATGATGGATGATTGGTCTTTGATGGTCAATTTTCGATGGCTGATGATGGAGCTTTGGTCGATGCCCGACTTTTTTTTGATGGACGAAGCGGAAGGACTCATCAATAGTGCTTGTTGAAGTGGTTGTACAGCCGCTTCTCCACCTCCAGCAGATCGTCTTTGATGACGGCCTGGTAGATCGCCTCGTGCTGGGCCAGATTCTCCTCGCGGCTGTTTTCTGTCTGCTGATGGTTGTAGCGGGTCAGCAGGTAGAGCATGGACGCCAGATTATCGTAGATGCGCAGCATTTTGTCGTTGCCGGTGGCGACCACAGGGGTCCGGTCGAAGGCGATGGCCTTGTCCACGAAGGCGGCATAGTCGCCTGCCGCCAAAGTTGCCCTTTGTTCCTGCAGCGCCGCGTCCATCAGCTCGACCAGCTTGCCGGTACGTCCCTGGGCCCGGCAAAGACCGTACGCGCCGAAGATCTGAACAAAAAAAGAAAGGGCTATCTCGCTGAAGATCTTTTCGTTGAGACTGATGACCTCCACCTTGGTGCTGAGGGTCGACTGCACCAGACCCTCCACCTCCAGCCTGGACAGGGCTTCTCGGATCGGCGTATTGCTGACGCCCAGCTCTTTGCTCAAGGCTGTAATGTTGATCGTATCGCCGAAATCGTATTCCTGCCTGAAAATTTTATCCTTAATGACCTCATAAACCTGGTCTTTCATACTTGTTTTCATAATCGTTGCCATAAACATTCTCCTCCGAAACCATTATACACCAAGTGACCGGGTTTTACAAAAAAGAATTACAGAAATACGAAGCCAGGAGACAGGATTTCAAATGGAAACTGGGACACTACCTGTTGGAAGGGGATATGCCATGGAGAGATGTGTTCTTCACCTTTGATGATGTGGATGGCGCCATCGACACGGCGGCGATCTGCGACATGATTGAGCATTACTTCCTGTAGAAATCTGCCGGAATGCTTTCTTTTTTATGATATTCATGGTAAAATGAACAGGGTGTTTGTTGCAGAGAAATGAGGAACAAAAAAGATGAACCAATATATTGTAGTAGAAAAGAGAAAATAACGATGAGTAGAGAAATGGAGCGCTTCCTTCGGGAATTTCAAAAAAATGAAGAGCAGTTCAGAGAACTGACAGCAGAGGAAATGAAAGAAAAACTGAACGAGTTTACCGAAAAGTGGAACCGGGACGGCGGGATGCGCACGCATGGGGAGAAGGATCAGTGGGATTATCTGGATCTGGCGTATGAGGCGGAGGACGTTAAGACAGCCCGCAAGTACGCGCAGAAGGCGCTGAGCATTGACCCTTACTGCACGGATGCTGAAATCCTTTTAATTAAACTGATGAATCATACGATGGAAGATGAAAGAAAACGCTACGAAAAGCTGATAGAAAAGACAGAAGCCCATCTTCGGGAAGAAGGTTACTTTGAGGATGACATGGGAAGTTTCTATGGCATATCCGAAACCAGACCGTATATGCGTCTTTTGAGAGAATATCTGGATCTGCTGATCTGTCTGGGAAAGTATGCTGAAGCCATAGAGCAGGCAAGGAAGATGCTCAGGCTCAATGTAGATGACAACCTGGGCGTCCGCTACGATCTGATGGCGCTTTACGCCATGCTGGAGGATGTAGACCAGGCTGAGAAACTGTACCAGGCTTACCCGGAGGATAACGTCAATACGCTGCTGCCTTTGGTCCTGCTGTATTACAAGGTCGACGATTATACAAAAGCGCGCAGATATCTGAAAGTGATCGACAAAAAGAATCCTGATCTGAGGAAGTTCCTGCTGGAAGAGATCACGGAGGATTACATTGAAGAGAATTACACGCCGGACGGATATCGGCCTTACACGATCGGTGAGGTCCTGGATTTCATAGAACGGGCGCAATATCTGGTTGTGGCCTCTGCCGGCGCCATGCTGTGGATGGAGTCTGAATTCAAGAAGATGGCCACGAAGACCAAACCAAAAACGAAGACAAAGAAAAAGAAATAAGGGAGCATGTCAGTATTATGAAAGTTTTTGACCTGGCGCCGGTGAAGTTTAAAGATGGCAGGATGTTGATCCTGGATCAGACGCTGCTGCCGGGCCGGGAAGTGTACATAGAGATGAAGACAAAGGAGGACGTCTGGGAGGCAATTCAGAAGCTGCGGGTTCGCGGCGCGCCTGCCATCGGCGTAGCTGCCGCCTA
>CAZGED010000204.1:0-2655 GCA_964525085.1 uncultured Senimuribacter sp. | reverse complement strand
CGGTATAATAGTAGGACATGCTCTCTATCAAAATGTCGGATATTGGAATCTGCGTGGAAAGACCGGTCTCTTCGCAGGATACGATGATCGTATCGCTTTCCGTGTCATAGTCCGACAGGGCGGACGGGTGCATGACCGGGTCCACGGTTTCCAGGGTCAGCCTGCCGGACAGGGCAGTGTATTTCTCCAGAAAAGTCTGCAGCCTGTCGTCGATGGCATCTTCCTCCGCGATCACGGTGATATCGATATCGTATTCCAGGCTTTCGAGCAGCTTCCGGCTGGTGTCAGAGATCTCATAGATCTGATTGCTGCTGATGTCCAGCTGTTTTACCGTGGCCGGCAGGCTGCCGCAGATCAGGTTGATGACCACCGCGATGACCACGACGATGACGATGGCTGCGGCGCTGTAGGCTCCGTTTCTGGTGGTTATGGTCTGAAGCGACGCCTTGAAGGACGCGGCGGCGGCCTTTGTGTCGATGTTCGGTTTGTTCCATTTCATCCGTTCCACCTCCTAACTCCACCGTCTCTTCTCGATGCTCTGCACCGTGAGAAACAGAAACACGCCGATGACGGTCAGCTGCAGCACCGTGCCGGAAACGTCGAAGATGTTGTTGTACGCTGCGATGTTGAACCGGCTCAGCAGGTCAGGGAAAAGCCCTTCGAGAGCGTCGCTTTTCAGCAGGAAGAACGCCGAGCTGGCGGCGACCGTCAGAAGCTCGATGGCGGCCGCCAGGGCTTTGTTCCTGGTGATATAGAAGAGCCAGCCGCTGACGGCGGTACAGAGGATGACCAGAACAAAGAAGTTGCCGCCGGCGCTCTGCGGCAGATAGTCGATCAGAGTATCCCAGACATAGATCACGAAGATGACCGCGAAGGTGCTGACCGCCGCAATGACCGGACTTTCCGTCACGCTGGAGAAGAAGGCGCCGATGGCGATGAAGACGCACCCCATGAGGAAAAACTGAAAGATGGCCGCATAATCCGCCAGAAGGTACGCCGTGCCGCTGGCTTTGATGATCAGCGGGAACAGGCAGTAGAACAAGGTCGGGATCAGAAACACAGCCGCCATGGCCGCGAATTTGCCCAGCACGATTCTGCCGATGGTGACCGGTGCGGTGAACAAAAGCTGGTCGGTCCGGGACTTTCGTTCTTCGGCAAAGGACCGCATGGTCAGAACCGGGATCCATACCATCAAAATGGTGGTCACGCCGGAAAGGGTGTAAGAAAAGTAAGGGTAGCCCCGGTACATATTGCAGACCATGAAATAGATACCGGTGAATACGATGAGAAATGCGATGAGTGCGTATCCGGTCATCGTTCTGAAATACGAAAAAAACTCTTTCTTAAAGACGGCGGTCATTGTTCCTCTCCTTTCTGAACCAGCTTCAGGTACATTTCTTCCAGGGACGGCTGATCCTGATACAGAGACAGCAGCGTCAGGCCGCGCGCCGCGAAGGCCTGAAAGATGTCCCTGCGGGGATCCGTATCCTCTTTCGCCTCAATTTGCAGGTGGTACGTCGCGCCTTCTTCCGTGATCCGGACGTTTTCGATTCCGGAAAGGGTGTCGATCACCGCCTCTATCTGAGCTCTGTCTCCCTCCGCCTCCACGTGAATCTTTCCTTTTCCGCAGAATCTTTTTTCCAGATCCTTTGGCGTACCTTCTGCCACAAGCTCTCCACCGGAGATGATCAGAAGGTAGTCGCACAGCTCCTGGACCTCGCTAAGGATGTGGGAACTGAGGATCACGGTATGGCCCTCCGCCAGACTGCGAATCAGCTGGCGCATTTCGATGATCTGCTGAGGATCCAGCCCCACCATGGGTTCGTCCAGCACGATGGTCTCCGGATAACCGAGCAGCGCCTGGGCAAGACCGACCCTCTGTCGGAAACCTTTTGACAGATTGGCGATGAGGCGGTCCGACACGTCGGTAAGGTTCAGACGTTCTATCAGGCCGCGGCACTGCTCCTGCCGGGTGTCCTTGGGGAGAGCCTTCAGGGCTGCGGCAAAGTCGAGATACTCGCGGACGGTCATGTCCGGGTAGACCGGTGGCACGTCGGGCAGGTAGCCGATGGAAGCCTTGGCGGCCTCCGGTTCCCTGAGAATGTCGCAGCCTCCCACGGTCACCTGGCCGGAGGTGGAGGCCAGATAACCGGTCAGAATGTTCATGGTCGTGGTCTTGCCGGCTCCGTTGGGTCCGAGGAAGCCGTATATCTTTCCCTGTTCCAGGGAGAAGGATATGCCGTTCAAAGCGGTGTGGCTGCCGTACCGCTTGACAAGTTGTTTTACTTCGATCAATCAGATCCCTCCTCTGCATGTAAAATATCAAAGAAAGAGTACACGATGACGGTGAATGAAGTATAGCGGAAAGGAAAAAGTTTCGGGGCGTTTGTGTATGGTTCTGGCGTGGGTTTGGTGACGGAGTGGTGTGAGCACGGAAAGAAACAGGTCGATTTGCCCTTTCGAGGGTTGCGCTTCAAACACGGATGTGGTAGGACAGGATCATTTTTGAAGCAGATCAACAGGGATTTATTTCGTTTTCTCTCTTGACAGTTCTGAAAATATGAGTATAATATGAAACAGCGTTATATAACGGTGTTTCAAACTGGAGGTGAAGGAATGGCAAAGCAGATTGAGGGCGTATATGAGAGGATTCTG
>CAZGED010000203.1:0-2662 GCA_964525085.1 uncultured Senimuribacter sp. | reverse complement strand
TACGGAATATGAAAGAGGAGTACTTCCCGGACGGCCAACAAATTTTAGATTTGTTCCATGCGAAAGAAAATACACATAAATTTTCCAAGATAATTTTCCGGGATGAGGCGAAAGCGGAGGAATGGGCAAAAGATATTTGTTCACGGTTGGAAAATGGAGAGTGGCGGGCTATTATAAATGAACTAAAGTGTTATGAAGGAATAAAAGTTCCGGATGGATGTGTGAATCTCTACACATATCTATCCAACAACAGAAACAACATTGACTATCCGGAATACGTCAGGAAAGGTTTTTTTGTCGGAAGCGGTGCAATCGAAAGCGGCAACAAAATCGTGTTGCAGGATCGATTTAAATTAGCGGGAATGCGATGGAATGTTCCAACGGCTCAATACATGGTCTCATCAAAGGCAAAGCTGGAAAGCGGATTATGGTTTTCTTATGTACAACCACTTTTCAAAAAGGGGCTGGGAAGGGGCTGATGTCAAAGCAGCCCCCAAACCCACAATTGCAAGGCTTTCACGCATTCTTTTCTTATGAATTCTCCCGTTCCTCTGCTGCCGTTTCCGCCAGCAGCCGCTGTTCCTCTTCGGTCAGCTTCATGGTCCGCGCCAGCTTTTCCAGGGTCTCCTGTTCCAGCACAAAACCGGGTTCGGTGCACAGCTTGGTGAAGTCTCCTTTGCTGATCCCCGTCTGGCTGAACGTGATCTCTCCGGACGCGATCTTTCTGTCATAGATCTTAAAAAATGCCTGTTTAAAGTTCATAAACTCCTCCTAAATTACCTTCTCCCCTGCGGCTCCTTCCCAAAGATCCACCGGATCCTGTCCGGATCGATCTTCTTTTGGTTTCCCTTCAGGCTCAGCACCAGGTTGTCCGCAATAAAGATCTCAGCTGCGATTTGGGAAAGACGCTGCGGTGTCACCGCCAGATAGGCATTTCTGCTCTCTTCGATGCTGCGCTCCCTGCCGTTCATGATGTGGCCCTCGTAGGCCCGCTGCCAGTTAAACCCTTCGTTATCGTCGTAGATCATATAGGCGTTGTCCGTGTATTCCGGCAGCACCAGAGAAAGCCGGTCCGCCATGTCCAGTTCCAGTCGGGTCAGGCCGTCCCGCACCACCTCTATGGACGGATAGAGATCTCTCGCCGCCACTTCATAGGCAAAGTAGATCCGCCCGATGTTATTGTATTTCTCCAGGGTGCTGGCATAGCTGTAAATCATGCCGCGCTTTTCCGACAGCTCCTGATGCATCAGGGAATTCTCGCCGGAAAACAACACGTCATACAGCAGGGCCAGTTCCGCTCCGCTGTACTTCTCTGTGGTCAGGTCATAGGAAAACTGCACCATGGTATACGGGCTGTTTTTCACTCCGATCAAAAGGTCTCTCGCACCGAAACCCTCCGGCACCGGTGCACGATTGTCCCGACGGACACCCTTTGATAGATGCCCCAGACGCGAAACCTGCTCCGCAAGACCGGACAAATCTTCTTCTGACACGCACCCGGTGACATAGAAAAACAGATTCTCAGGGCAAAACACCTGGTCGTGATACGCAGCCAGCTTTCGACGGCTGAAGGTGCTGACGTTTCCCTTGGTGCCCAGAATGGTGTTGCGCAGGGACGTGTCCTTCCAGCATAGGGTTCCGGCAAAGTAGTCCAGGGTCTTAAAGTCTCCGGCCTCCCGGATCTCCGCTTTGACCCGCTGCTGCTCGGTTCTGATCTGATCGGCGGGCAGGGTCAGAGGCTCAAAGGCCTTCAGCAGGATGTCGGCGGCCTCCGCAAAGTGCCGCGGCGCGCCGATGATGTACAGCTGAATGAACTCCTTGTAGGTGGCTCCGTTGAAGAACAGTCCCAGCTGGTCCAGCCGCCGGTACAGCTGGCCGTCCATGCGGTGGTTGATATTGCGGAACAGAATGTGCTCCAGAAAGTGGGTGATGCCGTTCTCCTCATCGGACTCGTACAGGGCTCCGGCCCGGATATACAGGGACAGGCAGAAGCTGTGGGTATGGCGGTTGGGATAGCTGAAGATTTCAATGCCATTGGCGGTCAAAATTTTGTTTTCCATTACAAGATGGCCTCGTCCAGAATGACGGTAAACGGTCCATCGTTTAACAGCGATACTTTCATTTCAGCGCCGAACTCGCCGGTTTCCACCACCGGCACCGCTTTCCGGCATTCCTCTACAATATAGTCGTACAGGGCCTCCGCCTGGTCCGGCGCGCCGGCGTCCACAAAGCTGGGCCGATTGCCCTTCCTGCAATTGGCGTACAGGGTAAACTGGGAGATCAGCAGCAGCTGTCCGTCCACGTCCTTCAGGGAAAGATTGGTCTTTCCGTTTTCATCTTCAAAGATTCTGAGACCCAGCAGTTTCTTGATGTACTTGTCGGCGATCTCCTTCGTATCCTCTTTTCCCACGCCGATCAGAACCAGAAATCCCTGATCGATCTTTCCCTTCACGGTTCCGCCGATGGTAACGGAAGCCTCGGTAACTCTCTGAATGACAAATTTCATATCACTTAATTCCTCCCAATGTTTATCTTAGTCATTTCGTCTATTCCAGTATAGCCGCTAAAATCCGGCAGGTCAAGGATATATCCTGCTGTGCCCAGAGGCTAGTGCCAATCTCCAGTCCGGCTGATTTTTGTCAAAAAATCAATTAATGTTGCG
>CAZGED010000202.1:0-2670 GCA_964525085.1 uncultured Senimuribacter sp. | reverse complement strand
TACGGAACACCGTAACCCATGGTATCACAGGCCCGGATCTTGACCGGTACGCCGGCCTCTCTGGACAGCTCCATGATTTCGTTGACAAAAGGCACCACAAAGCCGTAGAAATCGGCTCTGGTGATGTCTTCCAGATGGCACCGCGGCACGACCCCGGCCTCAAAAGCGTCTCTGATGGTCTCCAAGTAATAGTCCACCGCCTGTCTTCTAGTCATCTGCATCTTCTTAAAGATGTGATAATCGCTGCAGGACACCAGCACGCCGGTCTCCTCGATGCCCAGCTGCTTTACCAGCTGGAAATCCTCTTTCTTGGCGCGGATCCACGTGGTGATCTCCGGAAACGGCAGATCCAGTTCCATGCACTTCTCCACCGCTTCCCGGTCCTTTTTCGTATAAATAAAGAACTCCGACTGGCGAATCAGCCCGTAGGGACCGCCCAGTTTGGACATCAGCTTGTACAGATCCACGATCTGTTTTACCGTATAGGGAGCCATGGACTGCTGGCCGTCGCGGAAGGAAGTATCGGTAATCCAGATGTCCTCCGGCATGTTCATCGGCACCCGTCTATGGTTAAACACGACCTTCGGCACCTCCGTGTAGTTGAACATATCCCGGTACAGATTCGGTTCCGGGGTATCCTGCAGGGAATACTTATAGCTGGCCTGCTCCAGCAAATTCGATTTTCTGGATACTTCTATCATACCTTCATACCTCCCAATTCCTCGGCGCTTTCCCTACTGTCCGGCGGCTCGGGCGCGCCCGCTTCACTGCATTAAAACGTTGCAATCTCTATGTATACAAGTATAATTGCATGCGTTCTGTTTGTCAATAGACTTTTGTATAATTGTTTTTAAAATGTTTCCGACACGTTCCGACCCGGTTTGGCATTTGGTTTGGTAAATCCGCAAGCTCCCGCCCTTTTGCCAAACTCTTTCCCCAAAGTTTGGCATTTCGTTTGGCATTTCCGCAAAATCCCGCCTTTTTGCCAAACCCGCGCGGCGAGAGTTGCGGCACACATAAAAAACAGGCCCGCATCTCTGCAGACCTGTATCTACACGTCATACTTCTCTCGTCACAAGCTTTGCCCTGCGGCCCTTCCACTCCATGTCCGCAACCGTACACGACGGCCCGCCGGTCTCTTTCGTGAACGCCATGAACCCATCAAAGGGTGTCAGTCCCACTGTCTCCGGCACGTCCAGGGCTGCGGCCTTCCTGTTGGCATATATACGCTGTCCCGTGGTCTCGTCAAAGAGCCAGACGCCGAAGGGCAGCGCGTCCAGAATCTTCGCGGCTCCCTGGTCCGAAGAGTTCTGTAGCAGAATCGCCGTCTCGAGGCGGCGCAGCATGACGCTGGGCACTACCGGTTTGATGAGAAAATCATCTGCGCCCGCCCGAATGACCTGTTCCTTAGCGGTATTCGCGTCAGCGGCCATCAGAGCCAATACCGCCAGCTGATACAGCTTCTCGTCGCTCCGTATCACGTCCAGCAGCTCGTATCCATCCATCACCGGCATGTTCAGGTCCAGCAGGACAGCCGCGATGGACCTGTCCTCAGAAAGCATTTCCAGCGCCTCCTGTCCGTTGCACGCCTCCACGACCTGATACTCCCGGCTCAGGATCCTCCGCAGGATCCGTCGATTGATCCCATCGTCGTCAGCAACCAGCACTTTTTTCTTTGCCTCATATCCTTCTTCAAAACACATATCTACATCAACAACCTTTCGTGAACACACTTCGCAAAACTGCTACAATCCCAAAACTTCCCTAATCAGCTCCGGTTCTTCCTGTTTTTGACCGTCCAGGACAAAAGCTCCCTTTACCTCCTTTTCCGCGCCGGCAAGCTTGCCCCGACTGCTGCAGAATACTGTCGCCAGGCGCTCGCCCCGATTGACCTTGTCGCCCACCTTTTTATGTACCACGATGCCGGCGGACAGATCCACCTTGTCCTCTTTGGTCACCCGTCCTGCGCCGGTGTGCTGAGATGCGAGGCCGATGGCCCGGGCGTCGACAGACTGGACAAATCCGCCTTCATCAGCCAGAATATCTTTGGTCAGAGAGCTCTGCGGGAAGATGCTGTAATCCTCCGTCACATCCGCGTCGCCGCCCTGGCGGCTGATGAAGCTCTTTAGCTTTGCGAGCCCTGCGCCGCTTTCCAACGCCTGGCGCGCCATAAGCTCACCCTCCGCGGCGGTTCCGGTCCTTCCTCCCAAGTAGATCATAATGCCCGCCAGCTTCAGAGACAGGGCCGTAATGTCGGCAGGTCCTCTTCCCTTCAGCGTCTCAATGGCCTCTATGACCTCCAGGCTGTTGCCTACGGCGCAGCCCAGAGGCTGGCTCATATCCGTAATGACAGCCACGGTCCGCTTTCCTGCGGCGCGGCCGATCTCGCACATGATCTCTCCCAGCAGCTCCGCGTCGGCCTGGTTCTCCATGAAGGCGCCATGGCCGCACTTTACATCCAGTACGATGGCGTCGCTGCCCGCCGCCAGCTTTTTGCTCATGATGCTGGAAGCGATCAGGCTCAGGTTTTCCACTGTGCCCGTCACATCCCGCAAAGCGTAGAGCTTCTTGTCCGCCGGTGTAATATGGGCCGTCTGGCCGATGACGGAAATCCCGATCTCGTTGACCTGCTTCAAAAAGTCTTCTGGCTCCATGGTAGTGCGAAAGCCC
>CAZGED010000201.1:0-2674 GCA_964525085.1 uncultured Senimuribacter sp. | reverse complement strand
CCGGCGTAGGCAAAACGGTGCTGATTCAGGAGCTGATCAACAACATCGCCACGGAGCATGGGGGTATTTCCGTGTTCGCCGGGGTCGGAGAGAGAACCAGAGAAGGCAACGACCTGTACCACGAGATGAAGGAGTCCGGTGTTCTGGATAGGACGGCCATGGTCTTCGGACAGATGAACGAGCCGCCGGGAGCCAGAATGAGAGTAGCTTTGACGGGGCTGACCATGGCGGAGTATTTCAGAGATCAGAAGAAGCAGGACGTACGGCTGTTTATCGACAACATCGTTCGTTTCACCCAGGCGGGCTCGGAGGTTTCAGCGCTGCTGGGAAGAGTGCCGTCGGCGGTCGGCTATCAGCCGACCTTGGCCACGGAAATGGGAGCGCTGCAGGAGCGGATCACATCGACCCAAAACGGCTCCATCACTTCCGTGCAGGCGGTATACGTTCCGGCGGACGATTTGACGGACCCGGCGCCGGCCACCACCTTCGCCCATCTGGACGCGACCACGGTGTTGTCCCGTTCCATCGCGGAGCTGGGTATCTATCCGGCGGTGGACCCGCTGGCGTCCACGTCCAGAATCCTGGATCCGCTCATCGTGGGGGAGGAGCACTATGAAACCGCCCGCGGTGTGCAGAAGGTGCTGCAGAAGTACAGAGAGCTGCAGGATATTATCGCCATTTTAGGCATGGATGAGCTTTCGGAAGAGGATAAGGAGACGGTGACCAGAGCCAGAAAGATCCAGCGTTTCCTGTCCCAGCCTTTCAGCGTGGCGCAGCAGTTTACAGGCATGAAGGGCGCCTACGTGCCAATCGCAGAGACGGTTCGCGGCTTCCGGGAAATATTGCAGGGTCATTGTGACCCTATTCCGGAATCCATGTTCCTGTTCGCAGGTTCCATCGACGACGTGTACGCCAAGTACGCGGCGTCCCAGGCAGCGGAGGAGGGATCCGGTCATGAGCAGTAGAGCGGTAGAGCTGTCCATCATTACGCCCGCTGAATGGTTTTATTCTGGGAAGGTGGAGTCAGTACGGGTTACCACCATGGACGGAGAAGAAGGATTTAAAGCCGGTCACGCCTGGTGCGTCAAGCTGCTGGCTCCCGACGGCCATGTGCGTCTACGGCCTTCGGCCGCGGACGGTGATGAGCCCCAAAGGGAAAAGAGCGGTGAAGGACCGGCGGCCGGCAGCGGAAACGCTGCCGGATCAGGGTGCCTTCGGGTGGCCGCCCTGAAGGGCGGCCATATCGACATCAAAGACCGTTTTGTCATCTACGCCGGGGACGCGGCGTGGGTGGAGAGCAAATGATCAAGTGACCCGACAAGGCGGTTCGAATCACAGAGTGAGGCGCGGCGGCAGGGCCGCCGCGTGAAATGCAAGGGCCTGAGCTCATGTAATCTGAACCGAAAGACTCCGCGCCGCACGAAGCTTAGAAATCAGACAAAAGTGGCATATTTCATAGGCGATACCTGGCCGCGATGCTCGTGCTGATTGCTGTTGTCACCTGGCTGATCAGGCTAGCAGTGTAAAAACCCTCACGCCGCCTGCGGCGTAACATCACAGGCAGTGTGAGGGTTTTTGAATTATTTCAGAACAATCAGCTGCTCTTTCGGGAAGTGGGTAAGATTGACCTTTTGGTTGTTTTCACCCAGCCACAGCAGATCTTCGATGCGGCAGCCCAGCTTTCCCGGCTGATAGATTCCCGGCTCCACGGATATGGTGTTCCCTGCCTGAAAGACCGTGTCGGACGTCCTGCTGGCGATCGCCAACGGCGCGGCACCGAGCATTCCGATGCCGTGGCCCAGGGCATGCTCATAGCAGCCTTTGAGGCCGCTTGCCTCTATATAGTCTCTGGCGACGGCGTCCAGCTCTTTGCCGGTCACGCCGATCGCTTGATGGGCAATGGCCCGCCGCTGCGCTTCCAGAACCGTGTAATAGACTTCTTCCAGATCTTCCGGAGCATATCCGACGGCAAAGGTTCTCGACATATCAGACCAGTATCCGTCCTTGACCAGGCCGAAGTCCATGATCAAAGCGTCTCCAGGCTGGATCGGCTTGTCTGAAGGATTCCCGTGAGGCATGGACGCGTTTGCGCCGGAAATGATCTCCGGTTTAAAGGAAAGCTCATCTGCTCCCTGCAGATACATGCGATAGACCAGTTCCGCCTCCAGCCGCTTTTCCGTCATGCCGATCTTGAATACATCCAACGTATCGGCCAGAGCCTTTTCGGCAAGGCTTTGCGCGTGGGCCAGCCGGTCTCTGTCTTCCTCGGTCAAAAATGCGCGCAGCCGGTCGATCTCCATGTCAGCGTCGACCAATTCGGCGTGCAGGGCATTTTGATAGGATCTGTATTCCGCTATGGTCATCTGCATGTTTTCCACGATCAAGGTTTTGACGCCGTGAAGCCGGATCAGATCGTTGATGGCACCCATGGGATCAAGGGTGTTGTCCTTCAGCGAAAAGCCCTTTTCGATCAGATCTTTTTCCGCGGCTTCCAGATAGCGGGAATCGGTCAGATAGTAGGCGTCTCCCTGACAGGTGATAAAGACCTGGCCGCGGGACGCCATAAATCCTGAGGCGGCGTATAGGCGGCTGTGGTCGGATGTGATCAAGACCGCGTCAGCGCCGACATCGCCGATCTTCATGGTGACAAAATCGGCCATCAAGGAAAGATACA
>CAZGED010000200.1:0-2686 GCA_964525085.1 uncultured Senimuribacter sp. | reverse complement strand
CGGTTTATGCCAGTGCTGGGGCGGGCGAGATAAACAGGAAACAGGGATCGGAAAACAAAAAATCCCTTAGGGAAGTGATCACACTTCTCCAAGGGAAAGAAACACAAAAGAATTGAGCATTAAAAGCTCAGGAAATTAAGACGCTTACAATATTCCGGCCGGTATTTTTAACAGCCTAATCTTGCCGCCTTTCGCCCTGCTTTTCACCCTGCCTTTTGCCGCGCGCCAGGGCGGCTTTGATCTCCTGGTCTCGCTGACGGAATCCGGCGGCACGCAGGGCCTCCGCTTCTCCGGCCGGCATGAGGGACGGCGCTCCCAGCTGCCTGGCAACGAACAGGGTATGGGCAATTTTTTCCACCGCCTCCGCGTAGGAATACGCCAGCTCCAGGTTGGCGCCGAAGGTCAGCACGCCGTGATTTGCCAGCAGGACGGCGTGATAATTTCCCAGACAGGATGCGAAGTCCTGATAGATGCCCTTTGTTCCCGGCGTTCCGTAGGGCACCACTGGCACCTGGCCGAAGGTCATGTTCATCTCTGTCAGGGCGTCGGATACCAGCGGCATGCCGTTGACCGCGAAGGCCGTGGCATAGAGGCTGTGATTGTGTACCACCGCCTGTATGTCGGGCCGCAGACGGTACACCTCCAGATGCATTCCCAGCTCTGAGGAAGGTTTCAGCCCCGGCGGCTGATAGATCAGGTTGCCGTTCATGTCCACCTCAATGATCATGGACGCGTCCATGGTCTCCTTCGCCGTCTGGGACGGCGTGATGAATACTCGGTCCCCCAGCCGCGCGGACACGTTGCCCTCAAACATGTTTACCATGCCGAAACGATATTCTCTCCTTACCGTTTCCACGATTTCTCTCTTTAGATTTTCTGCCACCATCGTCCCTCCTTGACGGACTCGTTGGGACGTCCGCCCTTTGATAGTCTCTGCCACGCCGGCGGCTGCGGCAATTCTCCCCCACCGCCGGTTACTGCAGCCCCGTATCCCAGATGATCTCCTGGCTGATCTGGCTGCAGGTATCGCTGACCGTATAGCCTTTCTGACCAAAGGCCTTCCGGTGCAGTTCGCTGACCTCGCTTTCCAATGTCAGCGGCACCACATAGGAGATGTCTCCCAAAAGACCGGAATAGTATTCCTCCGGCCAGCTGATGCTCTTCTGTATGTCATAGCCCGGCGCGCGGACTGCCGCGGTGAACATGTCCAGCTGGGTCATATTTGTTCGGATATTTGGGAAAACCGTGCTTGACAGCTCCGGCAGCTTCCACGGATGGGTCAGGGCCTTTTTCATCACGGCTGTCATGATCTTCTTATATCGGGTGCTCCGCCCCTCGTCGCCGCCGCTGGTCTTTCTGATCCTGCAGTAGGTCGTCGCCTGCACGCCGTCCAGGGTCTGCCTGCCCGCGCCGGTGATTTCCGTATATGTACCGCCTGTGTTCTCCGCCGTCTCCGGCCCCCAGGTATTCATGTCGTTGATCTCGTCTTCCTTCACGTTGATCTCGACGCCGCCCAGGCAGTCCACAGCGTCCGCCACGGCCTTCCAGTTGAAGATGACGAACTCTTCGATGTTCAGATCCAGGCTTCGGTTCAGGGCCGCACAGGTATCCACGCCGCCGCCGTAGTGATGGGCGTGGGTGATCTTGTCCAGGACCATGGATCCGTCCATGTACTCCATCTTCAGGTAGCTGTCCCGCATGACGGAAATCAGGCGGATATCGCCGTTGGACTTTTTGATGCTCATGATGATGATGGCGTCGGTCCGGCTGCCGTCATAGCCCTCGTCGGCTCTGGCGTCGGATCCCAGGATGGCGATGTTTCTGTACCCGCTCAGGTCGTCGGCTACCTGAGGATCGATGGCAAACATGTCTTTTTCCGTATCCACGTGGTCAAAGCTTCTTGTCAAAGCGAAAAACGCGCCTGTCCCGACGATGGCCAGCAAAAGGACAAGCCCCAGAATGTTGCGGAACAAAACGCCCTTGTTCCACTTGTATTTTTTCTTTCCTTTGCTCCGGCCGCCTCTGCTGCCCGCACTTCCTCTGGATCCGCTTCCGCTTCTGGCCGCGTTTTCGCCTCTGCCTGCGCTGAACGAAGTCGCGCCGGACGAAGCTCTTCCGCCCTGGCTGCGCCGCTCGTACTGTGCCTTCTGCCTGCGTGCCTGCCGTTCATACTCTTCTGCGGCCTTGGCGTACTCCGGGTCCTCCAGCTGGCGAATCAGCTCCGGACTGTATTTCATACCCTTGAAGTCATAGGTTTCTTTGCTGTTCTTGTTGTATTTGCTGCTTCTCACAATTCATATCCCTTCTGTCGTAAAATGGGGCAGGACGCACCCTCCCGTGCAGATCTCTTTGTCCATTTATTATACCGTTTTTTGATGTAAATAGCAACAAAGAGTATGTGATGAAAATCTCACGTTTTTCTGACGTCGGATTGTGCAGGAAACCTTTGCGTTCCCTCTTCATCAAAAAACTAATGTGCTAAAAATGTGCTAAAATCCAAAAATACAGCTAAATTTCGCCCAAAGAAAAACCCTGTGACCGTTGCAATCACAGGGTTTTTGGTGCGCCATGAGGGACTCGAACCCCCAACCTTCGCATTCGTAGTGCGTATCGAAACGTTGAAATTCCAAGGCTTTATTAGAATGTTGTCCCATCTGGGTGTCCCACAGAGCAATATTTCTGCACT
>CAZGED010000199.1:0-2695 GCA_964525085.1 uncultured Senimuribacter sp. | reverse complement strand
CAGATAATAGGGCAGGAATGCCGGCGCATCCATGCTATTGCATCCACTGGATCCGTTTTTTATTCGGGTCTGCACATAGAAGAAGCCTGCGGTGTGCTCCGCAGGCGGATAAATCAATCTGAACAATTGCGGGAGAATCCGCATCCCACTGCGCAGAAAAATTCCCGCGTCCTCTGGATTTGTCTGACTGCGGGAATTTCGCAGAAAATGGACTTGTTTTTCATGCGGGTGCCCTGAGTAGATACAGGGTCTACGCATGAAACGAGAATGAGAGTTCCTGTTTTTTTACGCTAAGTCAGGTGAAATGCGGAACCCCGTCAAAGGAAATGACTGCTTTGATACCTTTTGATCCAATATACTCGATATTAAATTATAGCAAAAGTCAAGTTCCACCTGCAAAAAGCAGGAAATTCCAGTCTGCGGCAGGGAGGAGCTTGCAATTTTTGGCGCAGGCGGTGACGCATTTCAGCTGATGCGGGCTGAGAATTTGGAAAAAGCTCCGTTTTTTGGAGCATATTCATCAAAAAGACAGGAACCAACTTTTGATTTTGGGCACACATTCCTTTTTAGGTACTCGCTTTTCAAGCATAGGCCCTGGTCAGTTCCTTCTGCTCCCTTGACAAAATTTTGAATTAGGCGTATCATATAGACAGTTAGTTTCTTCTAACTGTCTATTTTGCTATAATGTCTGACACTTTGCCGGCACGCAGGCCTGTCAGGGAGGCAGTGAATATTTCTGTAAAGAACAGGAGGTATATCGTATGAACGCGCAAAATATTGTGGCCATTTTAATCCTGGTTGTCGTTTGTATTTTTGCGGTAAGAAGCTGTTTAAACAAAAAAGCACATGGATGCTGTGGTTCTGGCGAGGCGAAGCTCAAAGTCCGGGACAAGAACCCTGACCATTATCCATATACGGCCGAAATTTCGGTAGAGGGCATGACTTGTTCCAACTGCAAGATGCGGGTGGAGAATGCCTTTCACGAAAAAGGAACGATGTGGGCCAGCGTAGATCTGAAAAGTGGAACGGCCACGGTAAGGATGAAGGAGCCTGCTACAGAAGAGCAGCTTGAAAATCTTGTGAAGAGAGCCGGCTATACAGCTACGTCAGTCAAGCTGGGACGGGCGTAACATAAACAGGGGATTACTTTTACAGCAGACAGCCTGATGAAGCAGGCTGTCTGTTTTCATAAGCGGAGGCGGATAACCTTTTGATGAGGCAAATAGCCCTTTGATGTGAGAATTCACCTCTGTACGCCGCACAGTCTGATAGACAATGCTTACACGATAGTGATAATATTTTACCCGGAAAAGAATCACCGATAAATTCCCATGATTCCTGTTTCACTGCAGGCCTTTTTTTGGTATAATAAAAAGGAAGGAACAGAAAAGGAGTAAAACATGATTTATGGCAAAAGATAAACTGTCCCCGATGATGCAACAGTATCTCGACATCAAAGATAGCTATCAGGATTGCATCTTGTTTTTCAGGCTGGGAGATTTCTATGAAATGTTTTACGAAGACGCCAAGACAGTTTCCAGAGAGCTTGAATTGACGCTTACGGGAAAGAACTGCGGTCAGGAAGAACGGGCGCCCATGTGCGGCGTTCCTTTTCATTCTGCCGATACATATATCGCGAGACTGGTAGAGAAAGGCTATAAAGTGGCCATCTGCGAACAGGTGGAGGACCCTGCGGCGGCCAAAGGCATCGTCAAGCGGGAGGTCATTCAGATCGTCACGCCGGGCACCGTCACGTCCCAGACCATGCTCAACGAAAAAGAGAACAACTACCTGGCATCGGTGTACATGGACAAGCGCGGCATGTCCATTTCCTACTGCGACATCTCCACCGGAGAGCTGTATACCACAGAAGAGAGCCGTAGCCTGAACCTGTACGAGGACGTGCTCAACGAGTTGGCAAAGATCAATACCCGCGAGATCATGATCAATGAAGCCCTGGCAGAGAGCTACGACCAGGAGGAGATCAAAGCCGTCACCGGCGGGTTTCTCTTTGTCATGAACGACGCCTACTACAACCCAAAATCCTCCGAGGACGCCATCCGCGCCCAGTTCGGCGGATTATCCCTTACAGCCCTGGGACTTGCCGGCAGAGAGCTTTGCACCCTGTCCCTGGGCGCGCTGCTGGCCTATCTGCTGGAAACCCAGAAGCAGAGCCTTTCCCAGCTGACCCGCTGCCAGTTCTATGAGATGGGCAGGCACATGTCCCTGGACAAAGCGACGCTGCGCAACCTGGAGATCACCGAGACCCTTTACGACAAGCGGGTACAGGGGTCTCTGCTGGGCGTATTGGACAAGACAGCCACGGCCATGGGCAGCCGCAAAATGAAACAGTGGCTCCGGGAGCCCCTGAACAATGCGGCCGAGATCAACGGCAGACTGGACGCTGTGGAATTTCTCACCGAGAATCCCATGGTAGAAAACAACATCCGCGAAGCCCTGAAGCAGGTCTACGACTTTGAACGGCTGGCAGGGCGCGTGGCGTCGGGCAACGCCAACGGCAAAGACCTGGTCGCGCTGAAGTCCTCTGTCGGCGTGCTTCCTGAGATCAAAGAGTGTCTGTCCTACGCTGACACGCCGCTGCTGACACTGCTGTCAGAGCAGATTCACGACCTTTCCCCGATCTACAGCCTCATAGACGCCGCCATCACCGACGATCCGCCTTTTACCATCAAAG
>CAZGED010000198.1:0-2743 GCA_964525085.1 uncultured Senimuribacter sp. | reverse complement strand
AGCAGCATAACAAAAAAATTTGAGGAAAAAGTGTCAACCGATATTGACAAAACCAACTTGAAGACGGCGCGTTGGTAAAAATCTTTTACATTGAAGAAGGCGAAGGCGGAGAAACATATCACATTGTGCATGTTGATCTTTGCGAAGATAAGAACTGAACAAAGGAATTGCTGAGAAATAATGTAAAATCATTGCATGAAGACTGGCATCTGACGGTGCCGGTCTCCTGCTTCTCACGCCGGAAACTCTGATGTATAGATAGAGCCGCGGCGAACACCCTTTGATGGAAAATCCTTTACAGATGGATGAAAAACAGGTATGATGAACTTGGAAGACACTGCAGAATGGTTTAAATGCGGGCGCTTGAGAGATAGTTACCGCTATAGCGTCTCATTAAAATAGGACTTTAGGAAAGGAAGAGGAATGGTAAATGAACAAATTTGTGGAATACAGAAGAGAATTTCACCACTATCCGGAGATCGGATGGAGAGAGCTGAGAACCAGCGCCAGAATCGCTGAAATACTGGAAGAGATGGGCTATACCTGCCTCATGGGGACTGACGTGGTCAACGAGGACAGCATCACCTTTGAAATGCTGTCTGAGGAAGAAAAGGAAGCAGAAAAGAAGCGGGCTGTGGACCAGGGTGCGGATCCCGCCTATGTCGCCCGCACGGAAGGCTATCCGGGCGTTATCGCAGAGCTGGATACAGGACGGGAGGGCCCCTTTACGGCGCTTCGGTTCGACATCGACTGCCTTCCGTACCAGGAGCCGAAGAAAGCAGGCTTCCGGCCCTTTGACGAAGGATACGTCTCCTGCAATGACGGGTGCGTCCACGCCTGCGGCCACGACGCCCATACCGCCATCGGCCTGGGTCTGGCGGAGGCTTTGATGGAGCGAAAGGATCGGCTGAAGGGAAGGATCAAGCTCATATTCCAGCCGGCAGAGGAGCGGTATCACGGCGCCCAGGCCATCGTGGATCAGGGCCACCTGGACGGCTGTATCAATTTCATTTCCGTCCATATGGCGCTGACGGCGGAGGGAAAGCCTCTTCCGTCCAACACCATGGCCTGCGGATGCAAGGATTTCCTCAGCGATAACCAGATCGATGTGACCTTCCACGGCAAGGCCGCCCATCCATGCGGCGCATCGCAGGAAGGGAAAAACGCCTTGCTGGCCGCCTGTACGGCGGCGTTGAATCTTCACGCCATCGCCCCTCATGAAGAAGGAATCTGCAGGATCAACGTAGGCGTTCTGAACGCCGGCGTCGTGGCCAACACGATTGCACCGAATGCGTTTATGAGCATCGAATACAGAGGCCAGACGAGAAATATCGCAGCCTATGCCCGCAAAAGAGTCTTTGATATACTGGATGGCGCGGCGAAGGCTTACGACATGGAGTACACCTATGAGGATTTTGGAGAGATCCCGGCGGCCCAAAGCAGCGACGCCATGATGGAGGTCATCCGGCGGGCCGGGGAGAAAGTTCCCTGGTTTGAGAAAATCTATTTCGAAGGAAGTGTCGGAGGTTCTGACGATGCCTCCGTCATGATCAACAAGGTTCAAGACAACGGCGGTATCGCCGCATATGCAGGCATCGGTACCAATACGACGCAGCCGGTCCACAACGCTGAGTTCGATCTGGATGAAGATGCGATTCCGGCAGCGATCGAAATGCTCACCCATGCGGTGGAAGAATTGAATATGTAATGAATGTGCACAATGGAGGCATGAAATGGCAGCTCAGATTTTAGCAATTAGTATTTTTTTAGTTATGTTTGTATTAATCATGCTGGACAAGTTCGAGCGGCAGGTGATCACGCTGGTTTGCGGCGCGGCGACCCTGCTGCTCGTATTCGGACTGATGATGCATAGTGTGGATGCGGTTCTGGAAACGCTGAACGTCAGAGCCATCTTTACAAAAGCCTTTTGGTATAGTGCCGGGAGCGAATCAGCCAGTTCCAGCGGTATCAACTGGTCGACCATCATCTTTATTGCGGGGATGATGATCATGGTGGAGGGCATGGCGCTGGCAGGGTTCTTCCGCTGGCTCTGTATGGCTTTAGCGAAGCTGGTACACTTTAAGACCGTTCCGATCTTCATCATTTTCATGGTGATCTCTTCGGTTCTTTCCATGTTTATCGACAGCATTACGGTCATCCTGTTCCTGGCCTCGGTCACAGTGGAACTGTCCAGGATCCTGAAGTTCCACCCGGTTCCGATTATCATGGCCGAGATCTTCTGCGCAAATCTGGGAGGATCTGCGACCATGTGCGGAGATCCGCCGAACATCATCATCGGAACGTCTCTGGGATACACCTTCGCCGACTTTATTATGCACACAGGTGTCATCGCGGCGATTTCCCTGGTGGTCATGATCGTATACTTCTATTTTTGCTTCCACAAACAGCTTAGACCTGACGAGGGGGCTGTCGTAGACCCGTCTGCTTATCCTCATCCAAGGGACATGATCGTCAACAGGCGCAGCTTTATCGCAAGCGCGTGTATCTTTTTGGTGGCCGTGGTATTGCTGATCACCCATGCGCAGACAGGACTTACCGTTGCTTTCATCGGCGTGCTTATCGCGTTATTGACACTGTTGGCAGCAGGAAAGCAGGCACTCGGGCTGCTGAAAAAAATGGACTACAAGACGCTGCTCTTCTTCATCGGACTGTTTATCGTGGTAGGCGGTCTGGAGCAGACAGGCGTGCTGGAGGTGATCGCGGCCCTGATCGGCAGGATCAG
>CAZGED010000197.1:0-2781 GCA_964525085.1 uncultured Senimuribacter sp. | reverse complement strand
TTCTTTGAGCTGGCTGATCTGCGCATCCTTGATATTCAGGCGGTTTTTCAGATGCGTGATCTGCCGGTCTTTATCATCCAGCCGCTCTTTCAGATGCTCGATCGTCAGCAAATTCACCTCAAGCCTGCTCTCAATCTCGGCAAGCTGCTGCCGTGCCTGTTCCGTCTCCCTTCCCTGCTCCACCATAATTTGGAGTATCTCGTGACGTTTTAATTTATGCAATTCCTTATCTGTCATGACAAACCAGTTTACTGCGATTTACTGTCGCTTCCGCCCTTTCCCTCTTTCTTCTTTTTCCAGACCCAGATTGCCGCGCACAGGATCAGCGCCAGCAAGACGGAGCCGCCGATGATGACCGGGTACGGCCTTCTCGCGCCCTCTTCATCCGTAAGCAGGTTTGCCAGCGGAGTTTCCTCATCGTCCAGATCCACTAATTCCTCCGGCTCATCGGCTGTCGGGACCGCTTCATCCGGGACTTCCGTCACCGCCCCGGCTTCCTCCGCTCCTGCTGCCGCTCCTTCAGCCGCCGCTTCCCCGGCGGTTGTCCCGGCCGCCGTCGCCCCGGTCGCCGTTGTCCCGGCCGTCGTTGTCGCCGCCGCGGCTTCGGCCGTTTCCGCAGGCTGCGCTGTCGCGGTTTCTACCGCCTCGTATTCAAAATCGAACACATTCTCCGCTTCGTTCGCGGAGAGGGTTTTGGTCAGGTTGTATGCCTGGGGCTGGTATCCCTCGACGTACAGGAATGCCACGACCGGCTTATCCCCGACATTTCCGTAATAGGTGCGGCTGTCCGCCAGCTTGTTCCCGGCCGCGTCCAGGTAATTGACCGTGTAGGCTACCTGTTCGCCCTTGATCCCATAGGCCACCACATAATCCACGTCCTCCGTCACCGAGAATGCGGCTTCCTCAACGGCTTCACTGTTGTCCCGGCCGCTCTTGCGGATGCCCTTCACGTAATACGCGCTCTCGTCCGGGACCGATACCTGGCCGATATCAAAGCTGATCCAATCGCCCATTGCTTTGCCGGAAAGCGTGATTTCCGACGCGCCGCCTGCGAACGTCCCCTGGTTCCCCGCGTAAAACGTCACCGTGTACGTATAGTCCTCCGCGGCCCAGGCCTGGGAGGGAACGCCCAGCGCCATCCCCGCCGCCATGCATATGGCCGCCATACCGATCAGCGGCCTGGAAAAAATCTTCTTCATGATACCGCCTCCTCTTTTCCCTTCTTAAAGCGTATCACCACCACCGCCAGCAGGACGATGCCTCCCAGCAGGGCCAGGATAGCCCACAGCAGTATCCGGTTCTCATCCCCGGTCTTGACGGCGGACGAAGTCGGCTGCCGCGTTGTATTACTCCCGGTAGTGGTGGCATCGTTTGTCTTCTCCACCGCGAAATTCATCTGAAGCTTGGCAAGCGTATCCTGGTAGCCGTTCCCCTGCGTCTCGCCATCCACCTTCAGATACAGGTACACCGTCCCCGTCTTACCCGCCTTCAGGCTGTCCAGGTAAAGATAATCCTCCAGGGAATTGGTCGCTTCATGCAGCCCTTCCCCGGCGCTGCTGCTTTTTTCCCCGCCAACGGATGCGCTGTCAAAAAGCACCGTCTCGCTGCCTGTCTGGTTCTTGTAGGACAGCCGGTACGTATAATTGCCGCCGCTCGCTGAGGACTGGCTTTCCTCCAGGGTCGTCAAGACTTCGTTCGTGATATACCAGTCTGTCTCATAATCTGCCTGGTTCGCCAGCTTGATGGAAAAGGTCACGTCATCCCCCGGCTGGAACTGGTCCGGCAGGTTATCATTGATACTGGATGATTCGAAGTTGGAAACCAGCCGGTCCCCGTCAAAGGTCACTTTCCATGCCTGTTTCCCTTCGTATGATTCCGCATGGGCCACCGACGCGCTCCCCATCGCAAGGAACAATACCATAAGCAGGCTCACCCATTTCTTTTTCATATCCATGCCTCCTTACTCCAGACGGATCTTCCCATCCGCGTCCACTGCCACGTCCACGCCCCACGCGCTCTTGATCGCCTCCGCCGCGCTGTGGGTCTGCACCGCGTCTACCTCGGCCTCCAGCTGGAACTCGTACCCATCGTACTCATATACGGCTTCGATGATGGTGCGGTTCCCGTCTTTTGTCTCCGTCACATTGACTTGATTCGCGATGGCGGAATCGATCGTCAGCTTGTCGGCAAAGAGCGGGGAAGTGTCCCCGGCGCTCAGAACATCCGTGTAATACAGAACCATGCGCTCCCCGTCCGTGTCTACATTCGGATCCAACGCCCAGCCGTTTCCTTCCGGGACGTTCAGCCGTATCAAATCCGGCGACAGATCCGTCCGTTTCCCGTCCGCGTCCGTCCAATACCGGCGGATCACTACGCGGACGTATTCATCGATATTCCCGCTGTTTTTCACACTCAGCTCTTCTTTGTATGGTTTGCCGGGCTGGAGCTTTTCACCATCCGCCAGCATCTGCCCTGTCAGCGTCCCGGAGGACGTCTCCCACTGGCTGTTGCTGCCATAATTGCGCCAGCCGATGTCCGTCCCGTTCTCCACCAGGGTCACGCCGATATCGTACATCCCGATCTGCGCGGTGTAGTAATCGCTGATGTAATTCAACGCCGCGCGGGTCGTGCCTACCGCGCCAAAGGCCAGCAGCCCCACCGCCAGGACAAGCAGCACAAGCGTCGTGTATTTCTTCTTCCGCCAGGAGCTTTCTTTCTTCTTTCTTCCCATGGATTAAGCCCCCTCTCCGCTTCTCTCGATCGTCTGCGACCACACCGTTT
>CAZGED010000196.1:0-2787 GCA_964525085.1 uncultured Senimuribacter sp. | reverse complement strand
AAAGCAAAGCAAAGCAAAGCAAAGCAAAGCAAAGCAAAGCAAAGCAAAGCAAAGCTTAAACCTTAACCAAAACCGCACGCTGGTGATATCAGCGATAGTAAGGAGAGAAAATGATGAGCGATATGACGGAAAAAGTCTGTCCTGCCTGTGAGGAAAAATCCAAGCACAGAGAAGGATCAGAATATAAAGCTTTGATCACTCGTCTGAACAAGATCGAGGGCCAGATCCGCGGGATCAAGAAAATGGTGGAAGATGACCGCTACTGCATCGACATCATCAACCAGGTGGCGGCAGTGAGCGCGGCCATCAATTCCTTTAATAAACTCCTGCTTTCTGAGCATATTAAATCTTGTGTGGTGGAGGATATCAAGAGCGGCAGCAGCCAGATGGTGGACGAGCTCTGCGATACCCTGCACAAGCTGATGAGGTAGGCGAAAATGAGAAAAGCAAAGAGGAGGTAAGCAAAAGAGGTACATTGATGAAAGAAAAATTCAGAGTAACGGGTATGACCTGCTCTGCCTGCTCTTCCCGGGTGGAGAAGACCGTATCCAAACTGGAGGGCACGGAGATCGTCAGCGTCAATCTGCTGACCGGTACCATGCAGGTCACTTTCGACGAATCAAAACTAAACGGTGAGAAGATCATAACCGCGGTGGAAAAGGCCGGCTACGGAGCCTATGTGGACAGCGGACTGACCGGCGGCGTAGCAGCTGCGGCAGGCGTCCAGAGCGGCTTAGGCGGAGCTGGTTCCGGCGGGGTCGGTGCAGGCGGTCAGCAGGGAAACGGAAGCGGCAGCGCGTCAGCCGCCGCCCTGAAGGAAGAAAAGCAGATGAAACGGAGACTGTTCTGGTCTGTGGGGCTGCTGATCCTTCTGCTGATCGTATCCATGGGATACATGATACTGCCAAACGGGCACCAATTGATGATGGAGCATCCGCTGACCATCGTGCTGTTGCAGGTGCTGTTCCTGATCCCCATCGTATTCCTGAACCGGAAGTTTTTTGTAAAAGGGTTCCCGAGCCTGTTCCGGGGCAGTCCCAACATGGACAGCCTGGTGGCCATGGGTGCGGCGGCGGCGATTCTATATGGCGTCTTTGCCCTGTTCCGTATGGCGGCCGGTTTTGAAAGCGGCAATATGGAGCTGGTACATCATTACGCCGGAGAAATCTATTTCGAGTCGGCGGGGACGATCCTGACCCTGATCACCGTGGGGAAATATCTGGAAAGCCGCTCCAAGGGCAAGACCAGCCAGGCCATTGAAAAACTCATGGATCTGGCGCCGAAGACTGCCAGAGTGGAGCGCGACGGCGCGGAGATCGAGATTCCGGCCGCGGCTCTGGCCGTGGGCGACATCCTGGTCATCCGCCCCGGAGAGAGCATCGCGGCAGACGGCGAGATCATCAGCGGCACCACCAGCATCGACGAATCTGCCATCACCGGCGAGAGTATACCGGTAGAAAAACAGCCGGGTGACCGGGCGGTGTCCGCCACCCTGAACAAAACCGGCTTCATCAAAGTGCGCTGTGACAAGGTAGGCGGCGATACCACCATCAGCCAGATCATTCGTCTGGTGGACGAGGCCAGCGCCAGCAAAGCGCCGATCGCCCGCATGGCTGATAAAATCGCAGGGGTGTTCGTGCCTGCCGTTATCTGCATCGCCGCTGCGGCGACGGTGATCTGGCTGATCGCCGGAGCGGGCTTTGCGTTCGCCCTGTCCATCGGCATCTCCGTCCTGGTCATCTCCTGCCCGTGCGCCCTGGGTCTCGCGACACCTGTGGCTATCATGGTGGGAACCGGCAAAGGCGCCGAGAACGGCATTTTGATCAAGTCCGGCGAGGCTCTGGAGACAGCCTGCACCGTGGACACCGTAGTCATGGACAAGACCGGCACTATTACCGAAGGAAAACCGCGGGTCACTGACGTGATTCATACGGTCTCGGCTGAAATCCCTTTGACAGAAGCGTCTTTGACCGCCATTGCGGCGGGACTGGAAACCGGCAGCGAACATCCTCTGGCGGAAGCGATTTTGGAATATGCCGCATCAAAAGGTGTCCGTCCGGCTCCGGTCTCAGAGTTCGAGGCTGTCTTTGGAAGGGGTGTGCGGGGTCGGATCGACGGCAGGCATTACCTTGCGGGCAACGGCGCGCTGATGGAGGAGTCGGGCATCGATGTGTCCGGCGTGCAGGCTGAGCTGGACGCTCTGGCTGATGAGGGCAAGACGCCGCTGATCTTTGCCGATGAGCATCAGGTGGTCGGCATTATCGCGGTGGCCGACGTGGAGAAAGCCGGCAGTCGTGCCGCCATCGAAGAATTTGAGCGGATGGGGCTGAGCGTGGTCATGCTGACCGGCGACAACCGACGGACGGCGGAGGCTCTGCGCAGAAGAATGGGCATTTCCCGGGTGATCGCCGAGGTTCTGCCTCAGGATAAGGAACGACAGATTTCTGAGCTGCAGCAGGACGGCCACAAGGTTGCCATGATCGGCGACGGCATCAACGATGCGCCGGCTCTGGCAAAGGCTGATGTGGGCATCGCCATCGGGGCGGGCACCGACGTGGCCATTGAAAGCGCTGACGCCGTGCTGATGCGCAACGACCTGCAGGACGCGGTGACGGCGGTGAAGCTGTCCAAGGCCGTGATCAAAAACATCAAGGAAAACCTGTTCTGGGCATTCTTTTACAACGTGATCGGTATTCCGCTGGCGGCGGGCGTCCTGTATCCGATGTTTGAACTGAAGCTGTCGCCGATGTTCGGTGCGGCGGCCAAGAGCCTGTCCAGCGTCTGTGT
>CAZGED010000195.1:0-2805 GCA_964525085.1 uncultured Senimuribacter sp. | reverse complement strand
GACACCGGAGCGCTGATCAAGGAGTACGTGGAAAAGGGGATCCTGGAAGACGATCCGTTCCAGACCATCGATCAGGAGGGCGTCGGCGCGCTGATGCGCAGCGCCGTCAGGCTGGGACGCTCGGCCAGGCCCAATCTGAAGCTGGGCATCTGCGGCGAGCATGGCGGCGATCCGGCAAGCATCGATTTCTGCCACCGCATCGGGCTCCACTACGTATCCTGCTCACCGTACCGAGTGCCGATCGCCAGAATCGCGGCGGCACAGGCCGCCATCAGGAATCGGGACGGAGAGTAGAACGCTGGAACCTGGAAGCTGAGAATCAAAGGCCGCGAGCCGCGGCCGCAAAATCAATGATATCAGGACTGCCCGCAGTCCGGCGCGCATGCCGCGCCGGGGCGGGCAGTTTTTATAATGCATGCTTCCTTGCGATGCCGGAGGTTTTGGCGTGATTAAAGCCATCTCCGGCTGTAATTTGAAAGACCCGGCGCCTTTTTTTGAAAATCAGAGCAAATGTTGCGCGTTTGGGTCGGTGACGCCGATGAAAACGCTGAAACAGGCTGATTTTTTTGGAAAAATCGCGTTTTGTTGCCGGAACCATGTTATATATTGGAATTATTCCATTTATATACATTAAAATTTTGACAGAATGACTTTGAATGTGGAAAAGCGCGCAACAATCAAGTTTTTTTTGACAAAAATCAGCCGGTTTACTGCCGCGGGATATCGCAGAGCGCGGTGACATGGTGGTGACATTCTTGTATGCATGTGCCGCGCCGGCGGTGTTCGGGTTCCGCAGATGATAAAAGATGCGCGGAAGATTGCATCAAACACCTGAAAATGGTATAATATATTTGTAACAAAATATTTACAAAGAAGAAAAACCAATGTATAATTAGGTTCGTTATAAATTGGGGGTGAAAGGAATTTAGATGGTTGGAATTTGGGGAACTTATGCAGGGAATCTGTTTATGACGATGGTGCTTGCCATGGTACCCGTCATGGAGCTTCGCGGGGCCATACCCATTGGGGTGGCGGCGGGGCTGGACGTCAGAGAAGCGATGCTGGCTTCCATCGTGGGGAATATGATTCCGGTACCCTTTATCATTCTCTTCGTCCGAAAGGTCTTTGCGTGGATGCGAACCAAAAGCCGGAGGCTGGACAACCTGGTGGGGCGCTTTGAGCGCAAGGCAGCCAAGCATTCTGCGGTAGTTGAAAAATACGAGTGGCTGGGTCTGGTCATTCTGGTGGCGATACCTCTTCCGGGGACCGGAGCCTGGACAGGCGCCCTGGTAGCTGCGATGCTGGATATGAGGCTGAAGAGAGCCTTCCCCGCGGTTTTGATCGGTGTGATCATAGCGGGATTCATCGTATCGTATATTACCTATGGAGCCAGGATGCTGCTTTAGCGGGCGGCGTGCTGCATGGAAAAAGGAGGTTGGAGTATTATGAGTTTTGATTTGTCCTGGCTCAGCATGCCGGTATTTTGGCTGATCGCAGCGGTGATTTTGGCAGTGATCGAAGCCTTGACCATGGGTCTTACGACGATATGGTTCGCCGGCGGCGCTGTCGCTGCGTTGGGAGCGGCTCTGCTGGAGTGCAGCCTGCCTGTGCAGATCATCGTGTTTTTCGTGGTTTCGGTAGTTTTGCTGATCGGAACACGGAAGATCTTTGTCGGCAAGCTGCGAATCGGTCAGGAAAAGACCAATCTGGACGCGCTGATCGATCAGGAGGCTATGGTCATTGCGGAGATCAGGCCGATGGAAGTGGGTATCATCCGCCTGGGCGGCCAGGAATGGAGTGCTGTCTGCAGGGATGCGGATACAGCGGTTCCGGCGGGCGAAACCGTTATCGTCAAAGAAATTGAAGGGGTAAAGGCTGTCGTCGTCCCACTCAATCAAGGAACGAGAAAAGGAGATTAAAACATGGTAGGAAGTATTATCAAAGTCGTCGTCATCATCGCTCTGATCCTCATCGTGATCGGGCTGTTCGCGACCAATATCAGAATCGTGCCGCAGGCCAGAGCGTATGTCATCGAGCGCCTGGGTGCGTACAAGGGAACCTGGCAGGTGGGTCTGCATTTCAAGATCCCTCTCATCGACAAGATTTCCAGGAAGGTATCTTTGAAGGAGAAGGTCATCGATTTCCCGCCGCAGCCGGTTATTACCAAGGATAACGTAACCATGGAGATCGACACCGTCGTATACTATCAGATCACGGATCCGAAGCTGTATACCTACGGTGTGGAAAGTCCGATGGATGCCATCGAGAACCTGACGGCCACCACGCTGCGTAACATCATCGGAGAGCTGGAACTGGACGAATCCCTGACCAGCCGTGAGCATATCAACACCAAGATCAGACTGGTGCTGGATGAGGCTACCGATCCTTGGGGCATCAAGATCAACCGTGTGGAAGTGAAGAATATTACGCCGCCGAAAGATATCCAGATGGCGATGGAGAAGCAGATGCGCGCTGAGCGGGAAAGAAGAGAAGCCATTTTGCGGGCAGAAGGTGAAAAGAAATCCGCGGTTCTCATCGCAGAAGGCAACAAGGAAGCTGTCATTCTGGAAGCGGAGGCCAACAAGGAATCCAAGATCCTGGAGGCGGAAGCCAAGAAGGAAGCCGCTATCCGGGAAGCGGAAGGTCAGGCAGAGGCCATCCGCATGGTGCAGCAGGCGACAGCAGACGGTATCCGCATGCTGGTAGAATCCAACCCGAACAAAGAGGTCATCGCCCTCAAGAGTCTGACCTCCTTTGAAAAAGCGGCGGACGGCCAGGCGACCAAGATCATCATCCCCTCCGAGA
>CAZGED010000194.1:0-2825 GCA_964525085.1 uncultured Senimuribacter sp. | reverse complement strand
GATCCTCTTCGGATACGATCAGCTCACCGCAGTCCTGGCAGTACCAGGCCGGAATCCGGTGGCCCCACCACAGCTGACGGGAGATACACCAGTCCCGAATCTCTTCCAGCCAGTGGAGATAGGTCTTCTCGAACCTCTCAGGCACGTGCTGCAGCTCGCCGGATTTGGCCGCCTCAATGGCCGGCTTCGCCAGCTCTTCCATTTTGACAAACCACTGGTCGGACAGCATCGGCTCGATGACCGTGTGGCACCTGTAGCATTCGCCGACCGGAATGACCTTTTCTTCCGTCTTGACCAGATAGCCTCCTTCGTCCAGGTCTTTGACCCAGGCTTTTCGGCACGCATAACGGTCCATACCCTCATATTTTCCGGCCAGGCTGTTCATCGTAGCGTCCAGGTTGATGCAGGAAAGGGTTTCCAGACCTGCCCTCTGTCCCACCTCAAAGTCGTTCGGATCGTGGGCCGGTGTGATCTTTACCGCGCCGGTCCCTTTTTCCGGATCCGGATACGGATCGGCGATGACAGGGATCTCTTTGCCGATCAGCGGCAGGATCACCTTCTTGCCTACCATATCCTTATATCTTTCATCGCTTGGATGTACCGCGATAGCCACATCCCCGAACATGGTTTCCGGCCGGGACGTGGCGACGACCATATCCCTGCCGCCCTCTTCTGCGGCCGGATACCGGAAATACCAGTACATGCCGTTCTTGTCTTCGTGTTCTACTTCCGCGTCGGACAGCGATGTGCCGCACTGCGGACACCAGTTGATCAGACGGTTCCCTCTGTAGATCAGCCCCTTTTTATAAAGCTGTACGAAGAAGTGTCTTACGGCTTTGTTGCAGCCTTCGTCCATGGTGAACCGTTCCCGGCTCCAGTCGCAGGAATCGCCCAGCTTACGGCACTGGCGGGTGATTCTGCCGCCGTACTCTTCTTTCCAGGCCCAGGCTCTCTTCAGGAATTCCTCTCTTCCCAGGTCTTCCTTTTCCTTGCCCTCTTCCTCTCTGATCTTGTTCACCACCTTGACTTCCGTGGCAATGCTGGCGTGGTCGGAGCCCGGCAGCCAAAGGGCGCTGTAGCCCTGCATTCTCTTCCAGCGGGTTAAAACATCCTGCAAAGTCTGGTCCAGAGCGTGTCCCATATGCAGCTGTCCTGTAATATTCGGCGGCGGCATGACGATGGTGAAAGGCTTCTTGTCTTTCCGCACCTCAGCGCGAAACGCCCCTTTCTCTTCCCACATCTCATAGATACGGTCTTCAAAATCCTTTGGATTATACGTTTTTGCTAAGTTCTTCTCCATCTTGGTCTCTTCCGTTTCCTTTCTATGTGTTTGACTGATCCATTGCATCGCGGCATGGCAGTATTATGGCATGGCGTCATTGCGGCGGTTTCGGCATTCGCGGTGTTCACGGCGGCCGTCTGAACATCAGGTTTTTGGCAAATTGCCTGCAGCTTTCCCGGTCCATGTGCAAAAATGAAAACATCCTTTGCCGGCTTCTGCCGGCAAAGGACGAAAAAATTCCGCGGTACCACCTTTGTTTCATCCACGCCGTCAGCTTTGCGTTCTGCCGCCGGATGACTCTCATTTTTGAATCAGGCTCCGAAGCAACCTTCAGCGGATCCGTCTGCTCTAAGGTCTCTCAGCCCGTGGACCTCATTCTCTGTAGAGTGTTTTCTCGCCTACTCCTCTTCTTCAACGCCAAAATATATACTTTTGTCTATCTATGTTAGTATAGCCAAAAAACGGCGGATTTGCAAGAGAAAAATAGCGGAAAATCACTTTTTCCTGTCACTCTTTTCTTCCTGCTCTCCCTGATAGAGTTCTTCGATCACGCTGACGCAGGTCTCTATGCCCAGCGTGCCGCTGTTCAAGGACAGATCATAATTGACCGCGTCTCCCCATTCCATGTCCGTGTAATACTGATAATACGCTTTTCTGCGTTTATCCTTGTCCCGCAACCGCTTTTCCGGCTTGTTTTCACTCTCGCCGTAGAGCCTTACGATCCGCTCTGCCCGTTTTTCCATATCCGCGTGAATGAATACCCTCAGGCAGTCGGTTCTGTCCCGCAGGATATAATCGGCGCAGCGGCCGATGATGACGCAGGGTCCCTTTTCCGCCAGCCCCAGGATCACCAGACGCTGTGACTGCCAAAGCCGGTCCTGGGTGGACATGCCTTGCCAGTCGCGGTCAGAGAACACGCTGGCGAGTCTGCTTCTATGGGCGGACGACTCGCTGTTTTCTTCAATGTATTCTTTGGAAAATCCCGTTTCCTCTGCGATCCGTTCGATCAGTTCCTGGTCGTAGCAGGGAATCCCCAGCTTTTCTGCGGCCATTCTCCCTATGGTTCTGCCGCCGCTGCCGAACTGCCGGCTGATGGTGATGATTTGATTTCTCATTTGATTACCTCCTTAGCGTGATTTTGTAAAGAAGCGTGTTGGTTCAGCTCCCGGAAGGTCCTGACGATGACCATCGCTGCGATGACAAAGGTCAGGATATCGGACACCGGGAAGGAATACAGCAGTCCATCCAAGCCGAAGAACCTCGGCAGCAGGAGCGCAAAACCTACGCCAAAGATCACCTCTCTGGTCAGGGATATGACGGTAGACGCCACCGCCTTGCCCATGGCCTGCAGATAGATGAAAGTCCCTTTGTTGACCGTAGCCAGGATCATCATACACAGATAGATCCGGAAACACTTGATCGCAAACTCTGTGTAATATGCGCTTTCATTGGCTGCGCCGAAGATGGCGATCAGCTGGCCCGGGAAGAACTCCACGATGATCAGGGCCACCGCGCCTACCGCAGCCTCCGCGGTCAGAAGGGG
>CAZGED010000193.1:0-2830 GCA_964525085.1 uncultured Senimuribacter sp. | reverse complement strand
TTGGCCTCTTCCTGGAACTTTTTGAAGCCCCAGCGGAAGATGATGTAGGCGGTCAGATGTAAATCTCGCCTTCTGCCAGGATCACGGCGCTGCCGCCTACTTTGATCAGGCAGTCTTCGCCGGACGCGTCGATCTCCGTGAGAATCACCGACGGCCGGTCCATCTTTTCTCCCTGTATGATCCTGCAGGCGTCCTTCTCTTTGATCAGGCCGTTTAAACGGAGATAGTACGTCAGTGCGCCGTTGGAGGTGCCGGTGGCGGCTTCCTCGTCGATGTCGTACAGCGGCGCAAAATTCCTCGCATGGGCTGTAACGCCTTCCGCGGCGTCCAGAGTAAACGCATGAACGCCGGTGACCTCGTAGCGGGCGGACAGGTCGGACAGCGCTTTCATGTCTGGCTCCAGCGCGTCCAGCTCGGCCCGGCTCGGCACAGGCATCATGATATCAGGCAGGCCGGTGGAGATGAGGCGGGGCAGCAGGGTCAGCTTTGACAGATCAAAGGACGAGCCCATGACTTCGTACAGCTCCCTGACGGCGGCGGGATCATCCATGGTGCTGATCAGGGTCGGGGCGGCCATATCCATCATGACGAAGCCGTCTTTGATTTTGATGGACAGGTCTCCTGCCATGGTGTGGTTGATGCAGGTGCAGTTTTCGCTGACCAGGCCCAGGTGTAGCAGCGCGGCAAAAGAACCGATGGTGGCGTGGCCGCAGAGATCGACCTCAGCCGCCGGGGTAAAGTAGCGGATCTGGAATTCCCGTTCTCCCAGAATCTTGATAAAGGCGGTTTCGGAATAGCGCAGCTCGGCGGCTGTTTTGACGCAGATCTCGTCTGACGGAAAGTCGGCGCCTGCCGGAAGCAAGACTACGCCGGCGGGATTTCCGCCGAAGACATGGTCTGTAAACGCGTCTACGATTAAGAATTTCATGAGTACCTCCTAAGAAACATGCAGGCAGTGTGCATTTCATAGAGCAATAGTCCGTATGGCTATAGTATAGGTCAAAACTGTAAAATAGGCAAGAAGAATTTAAAAACTGTATACAATTGGATAGTGAACATAAAAATGAGGGATAGAATTTTGTGAAAACCAACATTTTCTCGGAAACGTCTGTGAAAAGGAGATGAATTACAACAGGAAAATGCGTAAAGCTGCCGGGCCGCGCTTATAATAGGAAGGTCACTTGCGGTGACGATTTCAGAAAAAGAGGAGAAATGACTTATGGCAAAGAAGCTATATGTTGTGTGGCTCTTGATCACCATGTTGATTTTCTCATCATTTTCTATTTATGCTAATCCAAACAGTCCATCAGAAACAAAAGCTGATGAGGAAAAAGAAAGCCGCACAACGGCGGCAGTACCAAAGCAGGAAAAGCCGGTGACTGCCATGGCAGAAGCGAAAACTGCCGTAGATAAGAGGAACGAAGATTATTTGAACGGCCTTGCCGCTTATATCCGTCACGTCAACGGGAATGTGACGCAGGAGGAAGCAGCGGAAATGGCAGGATATTTTGTAGAATATGCTGATCAATATGAAGTTGACGAGAAGATCGTAATGGCCATAGCACAGAACGAAAGCACCTATTACAAGGATGCTGTCAGCTGTGAGGATTTCAAAGGGCTCATGCAGACCGGCGACGGCCTGGCGCGGAATGCGGGCTACGACCCGTCCCAGCTCTTTGACCCACAGGTGAGCATCAAAGTGGGAGCCAGATATCTTTCTATCAAAATGGATGAGTTTGGCGACCTGAGGCTGGCATTGACGGCCTACAACCAGGGCTCCGGCTCGGTTCATTCGGGAAACTATTCCACAGGCTACGCGGATCTGGCTATGGCCAGGGCGCAGACAATAGAGAGTTTCCTACAGGAAAACGGATATATCTAGAAAAGCATAGAATAGAAAGCAGACAGCGGCGCGGAGCAGCGAATGCAGAAGGAAATCTGCACGGATAAACTCCGGCCGCTGCCTGCTTTTTGGCAATTCTTAAGATTTCTTAAGAATTGGGCGAGCGGGATTGTATATAATTGTTGATTTGATATAAATAATTTACGATAAATTTATTTTTTGAAACAAATATCGGGAAAAGTCTGTGAAATTCGCGTGAATTATTAAGATTTCTTAAGAAATTCCTCTTGCCATTGTTTATAATAAATAAGGCGGCAGGACAGAGCGGACCTTTGGGTAGAGGTTCCTTTGATGATGGAAGCTCCTTTGACAGGTGAAGCACCTTTGACGGCTGGTCCTGCGCGGATATAATCAAAACCAAGAAAAGGAGAAGAAAGACATGGCGAAGAAGCTGATTACATGGTTGCTTGCAATTACTCTCATCGCTTGCTCATCCGTCTCTATTTACGCAACAGAGGAAAATACGCAAACCGAAAATATAGCAGGAAATACAACAGTAAGTGAAGAGGCTGTCACTGAAACGACAGACTTGGATGATGCCGATATCGAAAACGGCGCCAATGCCGGTGAAGACGCGGTCGTGGATCCGGATGCCGATGCCGATGAGGACGGCGCTCCGGTAGACGAGGACCAGGAAAAGGAAGACGAGGATGAGGCCGCGGCCGAGAAGAAGGCTGCTGAAGAGAAAGCGGCGGCTGCTGAGAAAAAGGCGAAGGCTGAAGCGGCAAAAGCTGCCAAGTACAAGAAGGGCCTGGCCGCCTATATCAGATATATCAATCCGAGCGTAAGCAAGACCAAGTCTCTGAACATGGCGGGTTACTTCATCGACAAGGGCGAGAAGTACAACGTGGCTCCGGAAGTTTTGATGGCCATCGCTCAGAACGAAAGCACGTTCTACACCAATGCCCGCAGCCCATACGGCTACAA
>CAZGED010000192.1:0-2870 GCA_964525085.1 uncultured Senimuribacter sp. | reverse complement strand
AAATCCAACAATGTAGGGGAGCTTGGCAGCCATATCTGGGATCAGTGGGCTGATTCTGCGGGCAGCATCGGCAAGGCCTACGGCTATCAGCTGGGGGTCAAATACCGGTTCGCCCAGGGGGAGATGGACCAGGTGGACAACGTGATTTGGCAGCTGAAGAATACGCCGTATTCCCGCCGCATCATGACCAACATCTACAATTTCGGGGACCTGATGGAGATGGGACTGGAACCGTGCGCCTACAGCATGACTTTCAACGTGACCGGCAATAGGCTGAACGCCATCTTGAACCAGCGGTCTCAGGATATCCTGACGGCCAACAACTGGAATGTGGTCCAGTATTCGGTTCTGGTGCACATGCTGGCCCAGGTCTGCGGCCTGGTGCCGGGCGAGCTGGTTCACGTCATCGCGGATGCCCACATCTATGACCGCCACGTACCGGTGGTGGAAGAGCTGATCCGGCGGCCTCAGTATCCGGCGCCGAAGTTCCGGCTGAACCCGGACGTGAAGGATTTTTACGATTTTACCGTGGACGATATCGAGATTACAGATTATCAGAAAAATCCGCAGGTGAAGAACATTCCGGTGGCGATCTGAGGCTTAATGCTGCCTGATTACGCCTGATTACGAAAGAAAGGAACGATGATCTCGTATGAAACTGATACTTGCGACGGATGAAAACTGGGCCATCGGAAACATGGGCGGCCTGCTCTGTCATATTTCGGGGGATCTGAAATACTTCAAGGAGCGGACGGCCGGAAAGACGGTGGTCATGGGCCGCCCGACGCTGGAAAGCCTGCCGGGCGCAAAGCCTTTGCCGAAGCGGGAGAATATCATCTTGACGACCCGGCCGGATTATGAGGTGCCGGGCGCGGCGGTAGCCCATTCGGAAGAGGAGCTGGAACAGCTGCTTGAAGGCAGGAACACGGACGATGTGTTCCTCATCGGCGGCGGCAAGGTCTATCGGGATTTTCTGGATCGTTGTGACACCTGCTATGTTACGAAGATCTTCGCCGCGTTTCCGGCCGACACCTGGTTTGTCAACCTTGATGAGCGAGAAGAGTTCACAATCGTATGGCGCAGCGATGTCCGGGAGGAAAACGGCATCCGCTATCAATTTCTGGAATACAGGAGAGTCTAATGGCAAAGAACAAGAGAGACTGGGCAGCGATCAACGCACGCAAGGGGAAGGCCTATAACCCGAAGGATACGGGCAATTCGAGAGGAGCCGCCAGCCCGAAGGGGCCGAAGGCAGCGAAGCCGCAGAAGCCGCAAGGATCGAAGCGCGAGAGGTACGGCGACACGCCGGCGGATCACCCCTTTGATGAGAAAAACATGATCATCGGGCGCAACCCTGTCATAGAGGCGCTGAAGAACGGCCGGGACATGGAAAAGCTGCTGGTGGTCAAAGGCGGGGAAGGCTCCATCGCCAAGATCATAGCCATGGCCAGGGAGCAGGGGGTTACCATTTACCAGAGCGACAGGGCGGCGCTGGACCGGCTGGCCTGCGGGCGGCCTCATCAGGGGGTCGTGGCGTTTGCGTCGGCCTATGCTTACGGGACTATGGAGGACATCTTTGAGAAGGCGAAGTCCGGGGGAGAGGAGCCGCTGGTGGTGGTTCTGGACAACCTGGAGGACCCGCACAATCTGGGCGCCATCATGCGTACCTGTGAGTGTGCCGGAGCCCACGGGGTCATCATACCGAAGCGTCATGCCTGCGGCCTGACGGAGGTGGTGGCGAAGGCGTCCGCGGGCGCGGTGGAATATGTGCCGTGCGTGCGGGTTGCCAACATCGGACAGGCCATTGACGAGCTGAAGCGGGAGGGCTTCTGGGTGGCGGCCTGCGACATGGGCGGACAGCCGTATTACAGGCAGGACCTGACCGGCAGGCTGGCTGTGGTCATCGGCAGCGAGGGCGCCGGCATCAGCCGCCTGGTCAAGGAGAAGTGCGACTTTACGGTATCCATGCCGATGGTGGGCAGAATCACCTCGCTGAACGCGTCTAACGCGGCGGCGGTTTTGATGTACGAGGTAAGAAGACAGAGAGATGAAAGACAGTGAATTAAACGTGCTGACTGACGAGTCCATCGCAAAGATGGCCCAGGAAGGCAGTAGCACGGCTTATGAATATCTGATCAATAAATACAAGGGCCTGGCCCGGAGCAAGGCCACGACCTATTATATCGTGGGGGCAGACCGGGACGACGTGATACAGGAGGGCATGATCGGCATCTTTAAGGCGATCCGTGACTATGACCAGGACGGAGACGCGTCCTTCCGGACCTTTGCGGAGCTCTGCGTCAACCGGCAGATCATCTCGGCCATCAAAGGCGCTAACCGGCAGAAGCATCAGATCCTCAACGAGTCGGTGTCCCTCAACGCGGGCGGCGAGCTTGCAGGGGAGGACGACGGCGAGCCGCGGCCTCTGGCGGAGCGGCTGGCGGACCTGAGTCCGGATATGGACCCGGAAAGCCTGACGCTGATCAAAGAGGTGGCAGACTATCTGAAAGCCAACGGCAACGTGATTTTCAGCCCCTTGGAGAACCGGGTCTGGGAGGAGATGCTGCGGGGGCGCAGCTATCGGGAAATCGCGTTCCGGCTGCGCAAATCCACGAAGACGGTGGACAACGCCATACAGAGGATCAAGAAGAAGGTGGAATTATATCTGGGCGCGGAATGAGACCTTGCCGCTTGGTTGGGTCATTTTTTGTCTATTTGGCTGGGGACAGATGCCGCCTGGTCTGGTATGATCAATATGATTAAAGGTGAGTCACAGCTGGTATTGATGCTGGCACCGATGTTGACACCGATGTTGGCACCGATGCTGACACCGATGCTGGCACCGAAAGTGATATGGCCGCCGGACTTGT
>CAZGED010000191.1:0-2892 GCA_964525085.1 uncultured Senimuribacter sp. | reverse complement strand
AAGCCGATGTCGTACCGCCGGTAGCCGGTCAGCTGCTTTTTGTCGTAACGGGAGATCTCGCTGCCGTCCAGCAGGACGGAACCTTCTGTCAGGGTATCCATGCCGCCCAGAATGTTGAGCAGCGTGGTCTTGCCCGCGCCCGATGCACCGACGATGACGCAGATCTCGCCTTTCTCTATTTCAAAGGTCGCGTCCCGCAGGGCTTCGATGGAAACCTCGCCCATGTGGTAGACCTTTTTCACTTGTTTCAACTCTACGTACGCACTCATGAACCGCGCCTCCTGTAACTGGATTGATAGTATATTCTATCACAGACCCTGTGGCCACTCAAGGTCGTTTTGGTGAAATTTCATGATTTAATAGATTGCTTTTTTTCTTTTGATGTTACCATAGGGGCAGGGCAGAATTTGTCGAACCCTGTTAAAAAGGAAGCAAAGGAACACCATATATTATAGAGGAAAACCCGTCAGTCGCATCATCTGACGGGTTCCCCTTTTTTGCATCTATTTCAATTTTCCTTAACTGCTCACGAATCATCACATATGTACGTATTCCTCTGCGATATTCAGGGCGTGATCTCCAATCCGTTCAAAGTCGGTGACCATCTCTGAAAAAATGATACCGGCCTCCGCGCTGCATGCCCCTTCTTTCATGCGCCGGATCTGTCCCTCGCGGAAAACTCTGCTCATATCATCTATCTGCTGTTCTCTTTTCGCCACGGAAACCAGCATATCCTCATTCCCTCTGTCGGGCCGCTCCTGTAGCAGATGAAGGGTGTCCAATGCCAGATGCTTCATCGTCCGCACTTCCTTCATGGCCGCACCGGAAAGACGCACACATCCCTCGGTCACGGCACAGGCGTGGTCAGCGATATTCATGGCATGATCTCCGATCCGTTCCAGATTCTCCACGATGCGGAAGTACCCGCTGACCTTGCGGGAATCGGAAGCCGACATTTCCAGGGGAATCACCTTCGCGATATATTTGGAAATCTCTTCGTCCAGATAATCCAGGTAAGCCTCCCTTCCGGCGATCACCTCGAAGCGCTCACAGGTGCCGCAAAGCACGTCATCAAAGGCGTCTTTGACGTTTTCCTCTGTCATCTTCAACATCCGCTCCACCTCACTGTTCAGCTGACCGATCGATATGGACAGCTGGCCCATTTGATGGTTCTTTCTGCCGTCGATAGGTTCCAGGTACAGCAGCCGGTAGGGCTGGACGGCTTCTTCCTCACCGTCCGGCAGTATCCGGACTGCGATCTTTGCCATCTGGCCGCCGAAGGGCAGCAGCACCAGTGTGGTCACCACATTGAATATGGTATGGACGTTGGCGATCTGCGCCGCCCCGTTGCCAGGCGTCAGGCCTTCCATCAAAGCGACGAAAGGCGTTGCCATGCAGATCAGGGTGAACAGAATCGTTCCAAAGATATTGAACATCAAATGAATGATGGTCGTTCGCTTAGCCTCCGCTTTTGTTCCAATGGCCGCCAGTACAGCGGTAATGCATGTCCCGATATTTTGTCCAAAGAGGACATACACTGCCTGCGGCAGCCCGATCAGCCCGCCGGTCGCCAGCGCCTGCAGAATACCCACAGAGGCTGACGAGGACTGGATCAGCGCCGTGAATCCCGCACCCACCAGGATTCCGATCACCGGATTATCAAAAGTCGTCACCGCCTGGGTAAACGCGGCGGAATCCTGCAGCGGCTCCATCGCCGCACTCATCATGTCCATGCCGATGAACAAAACTCCCAGCCCCGCAATAAACCCCCCGATATGCCGAAGCTGTTCTTTTTTGATGAATACTGCGAGCACCACGCCGACAAAGGCGATCAGCGGCGCCGCCGCGCTGATATCCAGAGCGATCAGCTGTCCCGTCACTGTCGTTCCGATATTGGCCCCCATAATAACCCCCACTGCCTGGGACAGGGACATCAGCCCTGCTGAGACAAAACCGACCACCATGACAGTAGTCGCCGATGAAGACTGGATCACGGCTGTGATACCGGCTCCGACCAGGACCCCTTTCACCCGGTTGGACGTCAGCCTCTCCAGAATGTTCTTCATCTTATTTCCCGCAGCTGCTTCCAGACCGCTGCTCATCATCTGCATACCATACAGAAAGAGCGCCAGTCCTCCAAGCAACATGAGGAAATCACTTGGCTGCATGTTTTTCCCTCCTTCTTCTGTCGTTTCTGCCCATCAGATGCGTCACCGTCCTCCGCGTTGCTCCACAGCCGAAGATGGTGTAGATCTTCTTATACGCATCCGCCTGGGAACCCCAATCAAAACTGCCTTCACACACATCACATTTCTTCAACATCACTGTATCCTCCTTACACATACATCACTTCACACACTCTCACCTTAGCACAGAACCGTCCATTTGGCTATCGAACTTAAGTTGAAATTCACTTTACCCTCATTTTTTCCGCTTTTTTCGCCTTTTATACACGGAATTCTCTTCGCTTAGACCCAAAGTATTAGTTTCCATTACCGGCCGAGGCCACAGTTTCAGATTCGCAGACACGCTGTCTGGGACAGGCCGGTCAGGATTCTGGAGGCAGAGGCCGGGGCGGATTGCTGGGTTCGGGGTTCGGCCGGCTCTGGGCCGTTCGACTCTGGGATTACGGTTTGGCAAAATCGCCATTCTTTGCTGAAATGCCAAACCAATTGCCAAACTTTGCGGGTTCGGTTTGGCAAAATCGCCATTTTTTGCTGAAATGCCAAACCAATTGCCAAACTTTTTCATTTTACCCATGAAAAAAAATTTTCGAGCGGCGCGAAATAATGCTTTCATTTTCTTCAAATCTATGCTATACTTAGATGCGTGTGCGGACATAGTTCATTGGTAGAATATCAGCTTCCCAAGCTGAGGAGGCGGGTTCGATTC
>CAZGED010000190.1:0-2918 GCA_964525085.1 uncultured Senimuribacter sp. | reverse complement strand
ACGAACATGACCATGACCATCATCACCACGATCACGACGACACCGCCGCTGGAAAGACCATCTACATTCTTGAGAACCTGGGCTGCGCCCACTGCGCTTCCAAGATGGAAGAGCAGATCGGCAGGTTGCCGGGCGTAGAAGCGGCCACCATTACCTACGCAACCAAGCAGCTGCGCATTTCCGCCGACGATCCCGACGCGCTGCTGCCGCAGATCCAGAAGATCTGCACATCGATCGAATCAGAGGTCAACGTCGTTCCAAGGACAAAGTCCGTTCCGTCAGGGTTCGCGACCAAAACATATATCCTGGAAAACCTGGGCTGCGCACACTGCGCTTCCAAAATGGAAGACGCTATCGGCAATCTGGACGGCGTAGCGGAGGCCACCATCACCTTCGCAACCAAGCAGCTACGCATTACGGCCAAGGAGCCGGATCAGTATCTCGATGAGGTTCGCAAGATCTGCTCCTCCATCGAATCAGAGGTAACTGTAACGCCGAAAGACGCCCCTGAAAAAAAGAAGACGGCATCTGATGAGGATGATGCAAAAAAAGAGAAGCGGGAGCTGATCGGTCTGATCATCGGCGCGGTTCTCTTTGTAGCAGGCTTTGCCATGCACCACATGGAAGTCTATGAGACCGCGACCATCGTGATCCTGGTCATCGCATATATCCTTCTGGGCGCGAAGGTGCTGCTCACCGCGGCGAAGAACATTTCCCACGGCCAGATCTTTGATGAAAACTTCCTCATGGGTATCGCAACTCTGGGTGCCTTCGCCATCGCGGAATATCCTGAAGCCGTAGGCGTCATGCTGTTCTACCGGATCGGCGAATACTTCGAGGACAAAGCTGTAGAGCGGAGCCGCAGCCAAATCATGGACGCTGTGGATATGCGCCCTGAGGTCGTCACTTTGATAAAATCCGGCGGCGATACAGCGGTGATCCCTGCGGAAAACGCGAAGCCTGGGGACATTCTGCTGATCCGTCCCGGCGACAGAATCCCTCTGGACGGCGTCATTACGGAAGGCGAAAGCCGTCTGGACACCTCCCCGATCACCGGAGAGCCTGTGCCTGTTGCCGTCTCTGCCGGCGATGAGATCACGTCCGGCTGCGTCAACACCTCCGGCCAGCTGACCATGCGGGTTACCAAGCCACTGTCCGAATCCATGGTTACCAGAATTCTGGACTCCGTGGAAAACGCGGCTGCCAGCAAGCCGAAGATCGACCGGTTCATCACCCGGTTCTCCCACGTATACACACCTTGCGTGGTGCTGGCCGCTCTCCTTATCGCCATCGTACCGTCTCTGGTCAGCGGCAACTGGAATTACTGGATTTACACCGCTTTGACTTTTCTGGTCATGAGCTGCCCGTGCGCCCTGGTGCTCAGCGTGCCTCTGGCCTTCTTCTCCGGTATCGGCGCGGGTTCCAAGAAAGGTATTCTCTTTAAGGGCGGTCTTTCCATGGAGGCCCTGAAAGACGTCAAAGCTGTCATCATGGACAAAACGGGAACCATTACCGAAGGCAACTTCCAGCTACAGAAGGTGGTTCCGTCCGGCCGGATCCCAGAAGATACGCTTCTGGCCATCGGCGCGAGCTGCGAACAGCACTCCACCCATCCGATCGCGGCAAGCATTACGGCCGCCGCGAGAGCAAAAGGCCTCACCCTGGAGGTTCCAGAAGAGCTGAGTGAAATCGCCGGTCACGGCATCGTCGCCTCCACATCTCGCGGTCAGGTGCTCTGCGGCAATCGGAAACTGATGGACAAATACGGCGTCAACATGGATAACGCCGACCAGGCTGCCTTCGGCGCGGAAGTATTCGTCGCCGTCAACGGCGTTTACGCCGGCATGCTGACCATCTCCGATACGATCAAAGAAGACGCCAAGTCGGCGATCAGCCGCCTGAAGGCCCTGCGCCTGCACACCGTCATGCTGACAGGAGACTCTCAGGCCAGTGCGGAAGCAGTCGCGGCGGAGACCGGTATCGACGAAGTCCACGGCAAGTTGCTACCGCAAGATAAGTTGTCCCTGCTGACAAAGGTTCGTGAGAAATACGGCACTGTCATGTTCATCGGCGACGGTATCAATGACGCTCCGGTTCTGGCAGGCGCCGACGTAGGCGCTGCCATGGGAAGCGGCGCTGATGCGGCCATCGAGGCAGCCGACGCGGTATTCATGACTTCCAGTGTAGAATCCATTCCGGACGCGGTCAACATCGCGAAACAAACCGGCAGCATTGCCATGCAGAACGTGGTTTTCGCGCTGGTGGTCAAAGCCATCGTCATGGTACTGGGGCTGGCAGGCTACGCCAACATGTGGCTGGCAGTATTCGCAGATACCGGCGTCGCTATGCTGTGCGTACTCAACTCCATCCGGATCCTGTATAAGAAATAATTTGACCAACCGGGGTTTTTCGGCTAAAATAGAGATAGAACAATTAGGGAGGATGAATGATGTCTTTTGATAAGATTGACTACAGTGCTGATAATGAAACGCTCTACAGCCTTGCTGAACTGTTCAAGGTTTTCGGAGATCCGACCCGGATCCGGATCCTGTATGCTCTTTCCATCGAGGAGCTGTGCGTGCAGGATATCGCCGACAAGCTGGATATGAGCCAAAGCGCCATTTCTCATCAGTTGCGCATCCTGAAACAGATGTCCCTGGTCAAATTCCGCAGAGACGGAAAAACCATCTACTATTCACTGGCTGACGACCACGTGGCTACCATCATGGCCCAGGGTCTGGAACACGTATGCGAATAACGCAGGCAGCTGTAACATAGGAATTGAAAAAACGGCTTGAGAATGAGGTAAGCAAAACCTTTCATTCTCAGGCCGTTTTAAATTGCGTTTTCCCTGCGGCTTTAGCTGGCATGTTGTAAACGGTAAATGATCCGTGCCTTGACAAAGTTTACGCCGCCGG
>CAZGED010000189.1:0-2923 GCA_964525085.1 uncultured Senimuribacter sp. | reverse complement strand
TGGCCATCTCATTTGAGATTTCAGCCTGTTAAAGTTCTATTTTATCTCTGGTGGAGCAAGAATCAATGTGATATTTTCCTTTTTCAAACATTATCTTCAAATCACGCCTCACGTCTGATAAATTTTGTAAGCAAATATGGAAGGTTCCCAGCGTCATATTTCTCCCTCGCCGCTGTAGCCGTCGCAAAACAAAATAAAGGCGGCCATCTCTCCGCGCAAAGACGAAAAACAGCGATAAATCGTCGCAAAACCCACTTTTATTGTCGTTCTCTCCGCGCCTATGCCTGTGCATGTATCCTGACCTGTGTCCGCGCCAGTACCTGTGTTATCTATCACATTCGTTAAATACTACGCCTCATTCCGCCTCTGCGCGCCCAAAAATGCGAAACGCAGCCGCCTCGCAGCGGCTGCGCCAATCTGCCTCAATCTGCGTCAATCTGTATCAATTAATGTATTCGGTTAATGGTATCGGCCAATGATTCAGGATTCAAGCCTATACCCTGGGAATACAGCGCCATTCATTCAGTGGAATTATTTTCCCAGCTTCTTGTTATAGGCTTCGATGCCCAGTCTGATCAGCTCAACGCCTCGTCTCATGTCTTCCTGTTTCAGCACGTACGCGATACGCATTTCGTCCCTGCCCAGACCCGGCGTAGCGTAAAAGCCCTCTGCCGGCGCAAACATGACGGTTTCCCCGTTGTCATCAAACTCCGTCAGCAGGAACATCAGGAAATCCTCTACACTGTCGACCGGAAGCTTCGCAGTCATGTAGAAGGCGCCGCCGGGCTTCTGGCAGACAACGCCAGGAATCTTCATCAGTTCCTCGTAGACCACGTCTCTCCTGCCGCAGTATTCCGCCTTGACTTCATCATAATAGGAAGCCGGCAGTCTGAACAGAGCCGCAGCGCCTACCTGGTCTACCGTGGATACGCACAGTCTTCCTTGGGCGATCTTCATGACGCTCTGCATGAATTCCTGGTTCTTAGAGATCAGGAAACCGATTCTTGCGCCACAGGCGGAGAATCTCTTAGAAACGGAGTCGATGATGATGACTCTGTCTGCGATTTCCGGCAGCTGACCGAAAGAAACAGCTTCTCTTCCGTCATAAGCGAATTCTCTGTATACTTCGTCAGCGATGATCCAAAGGTCGTGTTCCTTGGCGATCTCGCCGATCAGCTTCATTTCATCCATGGTTAGAACCGTACCGGTCGGGTTGCCCGGGTTGATGCAACAGATCGCTCTGGTCTTTTCTGTGATCAGCGGCTCGATCTGTTCTCTCTTGGCATAGTGATAGCCCTCTTCCGCCTTTGTCGTAATAGGAACTACTTTGCCGCCGGCAGCGGTAGCGAACGTATGATAGTTCGTATAGAAAGGCTCTGCCAGCAGAACTTCATCGCCTTCGTTCAGCAAAGCCAGGAAGGTCATGGTCAGGGCTTCAGAGCCACCGGTGGTCACGATCATATCCTGTCTGCCGATCTCCATACCGTAGGTCTTGAAATAATCGCCGACAGAATCCTGCAGTTCCGTAATGCCGCCGGATTCCGCGTATGCGATGACCTTGTTCTCATAGCCTTTGATCGCTTCCATGAAGCATGGAGGGGTTTCAACGTCAGGTTGGCCGATGTTCAGGTGATAAACCTTTTTACCGGCGTCTTTTGCCTTCTGTGCGATCGGATTGAACTTTCTGATCGGGGAAAACTGCATAGCTTCCACTTTGTTTGATAATTCCATTTCTTTCGGTCTCCTTTAATGTAAAATCTTACTCCAACTCCAAGTGAGAGTTACGAACAATTTCTTGTATACATGATACATTATAACATGGATTTTCCTGTTTGGAAAGATGTAAAAGATATTCTATATTGCCTTTTGCGCCAGTAACCGGAGAATAGGTCAGACCCTGGGGGTACAAACCCCCCGAGGCAGCGTAGCCGATGACCTTTTCGATGACCTCCTGATGAACCTTCTGGTCGCGGACGATGCCCTTCTTGCCCACCTGCTCGCGCCCCGCCTCGAACTGGGGCTTCACGAGACAGACGATCTCGCCGTCGTCAGCCAGCACCTGTACCGCCACCGGAAAGATCAGCCGCAGGGATATGAAGGAAACATCGATGCTGATAAAATCCACGGGCTCTTCGATCCATGCCGGATCCAGATAGCGGACATTACACTTCTCCATATTGATGACCCGGTCATCGTTGCGCAACTTCCAGTCCAGCTGGCCATAGCCTACGTCGATGGCGTAGACCTTGGAAGCGCCGTTCTGCAGCATACAGTCGGTAAAGCCTCCGGTTGAAGCGCCGATATCCATGCAGACCGCGCCCTCCAGCTTCAGCCCAAAGGCGCCCATGGATTTCTCCAGCTTCAGGCCGCCCCGGCTCACATAGGGACAGATGTTCTCCTTGATAAAGATCTCCGCCTCCGTGTCCACCATGTTGCCGGCCTTGTCGCTCTTCTGCCCGTTGACAAAGACGATGCCCGCCATAATGGCCGCCTTCGCCCGCTCCCTGGACGGATAAAGGCCCTTTTTGACCAACAGTGTATCTAATCTTTCTTTCAATCTGCTTCACAAATCCTTTCTGCGATAGCATCAGCGTCTAAACCGTATTTTTCATAGAGCTGGGCGCAGCTGCCGTGTTCGATAAACTGATCCGGCCAGCCAAAGGCGATCACGTCAAAACCGGCCGCCGCAGCCTGCAGTCTCTCTCCAAAGCCGCCGGTCAGCACCCCGTCCTCCAGGGTGACAATTCTTTTCGGCGCGCCCTCGAGAAGAGACAGATCCAGCGGTTTTACACAAGTTACGTCCACCAGCCCGGCGTCGATGCCGCGGGCCGCCAGCTTTTCTCTGACCTGCCGTCCGGTCTCGGCCATTTTGCCCACGGCCCAGATGTCCAGGTCCCGACCTGACGCCAGCCGAAGATTTCTG
>CAZGED010000188.1:0-2924 GCA_964525085.1 uncultured Senimuribacter sp. | reverse complement strand
CGGAAACCCGCTGCGGCGGCGAACCGGCGGAAACCCGCTGCGGCGGCGAACCGGCGGAAACCCGCTGCGGCGGCGAACCGGCAGAAATTCGTTGCGGCGGCGAACCGGCGGCGAATTTAAGCGGCGGGGAGCGGGAGAACACTGCCGGCCGGCCGTGCGAACATCTTGAGAAGGAAGAGGAGGCAAAAGGATGAGTCAGAAAATGAATACGGCAAGGTTGGCGAAGCTGGCCCTGCTTGCGGCCATATCCTGCGTCTTGATGCTGCTGATCAGAATACCTTTTCCGCCAGCTCCGTTTTTGGTCTACGATCCGGCGGATATTCCAATCTACATCACCACCTTCGCCTTTGGTCCGGTTTCCGGCCTGATTGTCACCGTGGTGGTCAGCTTTATCCAGGCCTTCGTTCTGGGCGGAGACGGCATATACGGCTTTGTCATGCACGTGCTGGCTACCGGCCTTTTTGCCATTGTGGCAGGCAGCATGTACAGGCATAAAAAATCAAAAAAAGAAGCGGTGATCGCCCTGATCGTTGGTGTCATCGCCATGACTGCCATGATGTGCGTGGCCAACTACTATATCACGTCCCTATACATGGGGGTGGACCGGTCTGTGGTGGCGGCTATGCTGGTTCCCGTTATCATCCCGTTCAATCTTTTGAAGGGCGGAATCAATGCGCTGGTCACCTTCCTGGTGTATAAGCGCATTTCACCGTTCCTCCACAGAGGCATGTAGGGAGGCGGCCATGCGGGAAATCATCATCAGAAGCGAAGAGGATACCAGAGCTTTCGGCCTTCAGCTGGCCGAGAGCCTGCGGCCCAATACCGTCATCGCCCTGATCGGCGATCTGGGCACCGGCAAAACCACACTGACAAAATATATTGCAGAAGGGCTTGGCATCCGGGAGATGATCACAAGCCCTACTTTTACGATTGTCTGCGAATACCATTCCGGCAGGCTGCCCCTGTACCACTTCGACGTGTATCGTCTGAGCCGGGGCGAGGACCTGTTTGAAATCGGCGCGGAAGAATACTTCTACAAAGGCGGCGTATCCATCGTGGAGTGGGCCGATCAGGCGGCGGAGATCCTGCCCGACGACACCCTGTGCATCTTCATGGAATACGGCGAAAACGAAGGAGAGCGAATCTATCAATGTACATTTTAGCACTGGAAACCACCGGCCCCGTCGGCTCCGCAGCGCTGATCGACGAGGGCGGACAGATCACCGAGGCTGTCTCCGGCGAGGCCATGAACCACCTGAAAGACCTGATGCCAATGGCAAAGCGGCTCCTGGATCAAAGGGGTATCTGTCAGGGCGATCTCACTGCGGCGGCGGCTTCGGTGGGACCGGGTTCCTTTACCGGCATCCGCATCGGCGTCACCAGCGCCAGGGCGATCTGCCAGGCTCTGGACCTTCCGGCCATATCTGTGCCCACCCTGGATTCTTTCAAGGTGAAATGCGACGGCAGAACTGTGGTCGCGCCTATCATCAACGCACGGCGCGGACAGGTCTACGGCGCCGTGTTCGGAGAGGACGGCAGCGACATCCTGGAAAGCGGTCCCTATATGCTGACCGACGTCTTTGACGCCATCCGGACAGAGTTGGACAGACGCAGCGCAGAGACGGCCTGCGGCATTCCCGTGGCGGGGAGGATCGTCTTCTACGGCGACGGCATCGACGCCTACGGCAGTGAGCTGGCGGAATTTACCGCGGAGCTGGCAGCCGGTTACTGCAGCTGGCAGGCAGTTCTGGCGGACGAAGAGGAACGGTATCAGAGAGCCTCAATGACCGCAGCCTGCGCACTGGAGAAATACCGGGACGGACACCTTTTGACGGTGGAACAGCTGCTGCCGGAGTATATGCGGGCCACGGAGGCGGAGCAGAAGCTGGCGGACGGGACGCTGGAACGGCAGCGCGCGGCCAAGATGGCCCGCTTTCGGTCCAGATAGCCATGGGGGAGATTTTGATCAGGCTGGGAACGCCTGCGGATCTGGACGACATGGCGGCTTTGGAACAGCGATGCTTTGTGGACCCCTGGTCCCGGAACGCCCTGCGGGAGGACATGGAAAGCCCGGTATGCACCTATATCGTGGCGGAGTCCGGTGGCCGGGTGGTCGGTTATGTGGGGTTTTGGACCATTCTGGACGAGGGCAGCATCAACAACGTGGCGGTTTCGCCGGAGGTCAGGCGGCAGCATGTGGGTTCTGCCTTGATGGAGGAGACCCTGCGCGTGGGCATGGAACTGGGCGCAACCAGCTACACACTGGAGGTCAGGGCCGGCAACCAGGCGGCCATCGGCCTGTACGAGAAGTTCGGCTTTGTGAAGGCCGGCGTGCGGCCCCATTATTACGAAGCCGGCGGCGAGGACGCTGTGATCATGTGGCGGTACGGCTGACAGCGTAATCCTGTATCTTTCCTTTTTGTATATTTCCCGATGGGCGGGTTAAAATACCGGCAGGAGGTGGATACCATGGAGGAGAAGAGACCCTACGACGATATTGAAAGCCACGGCAGTCTGATGGAGGTCTACGGCGGTTGCCACAGATTTGAGAGGCGGTTTGACTTTGAACTGTTTTCGATGGCGGACTACCAGTCCTGTGAGAACTGCAGGCATCTGGGTGCAGATGACCGCTGCCTGCTGCGGTAACGCAACGGACGGAGGACGCCGAAGAGAGGAAGCTATACATGAAAGACGGATATTTTTTGACGCTGGGCATTGAATCCAGCTGTGATGAGACGGCGGCGGCGGTTCTGGCTGACGGCAGGCAGGTGCTGTCCAACGTCATCTCATCGCAGATCGACATACACACGGTGTTCGGCGGCGTGGTGCCGGAGATCGCGTCCAGACACCATCTGCAGAACATGAACGCGGTGATCGGCCAGGCTTTGCGCGAGGCGGACGTCACCCTGGACGACATCGACCTG
>CAZGED010000187.1:0-2961 GCA_964525085.1 uncultured Senimuribacter sp. | reverse complement strand
AGCGAAGGCGGTGCCGTTTTTTTTGCGCCTTGACAAAACGGAGTAATGGATGTAATATAAAGTAGTATTAAAAACCAGATAAAGAAATAATAAAAACCACAAAAGGGGGTAATGAAAAATGAACGAACAGGTTTTAAAGCGGTACACGCTGGGTGAGGAGATTTTCAACAGCACCTCTCACGGAATCGGGGCGGTTTTATCCGCCTGCGGGCTGACGCTGATGGTGGTTCTCAGCGCCTTTCACGGCAGCGCGCTGGCTCTTGGCGTCAGCCTGGTCTACGGCATCTCGCTGACTGTCTTGTATACCATGTCGACGCTGTACCACGCCATCACCCATCCCCGGACAAAAGAGATCCTGCGCGTCTTTGACCATACGTCTATCTTCATTTTGATCGCGGGCAGTTACACGCCGTTCTGTCTAGTTGCCCTGCAGGGAAACACCAAAGGGATCCTGGTGGCGGCCGCCGTGTGGATCTGCGCGGCCCTGGGTGTCGCACTCAACGCGGTCAGCCTGGAGAAGACCGCGAAGCTGAGTATGGCCCTCTACGTAGCCATGGGATGGTCCGTCGTGGCCGTCTTCGGCGACATCGTGAGCGCATTGCCGCCCGCGGCGTTCTGGCTCCTTTTGCTGGGCGGCGTCAGCTATACCGGCGGCATCGTGTTCTATGCCATCAAAAAGAGATACATGCACAGCATCTGGCATCTGTTCGTCCTGACGGGCAGTATCCTCCATTTCCTGTGCGTCGTCCTCTACGTGCTTCCGATGGCCTGGGCCTAGGCGGCGGCGTGCTGCGAAATGCGGTGAAAGAAGGGAATACTGTCAAGCCGTTCTCTCATATGCATATACAAAGCATAAGGGAGGATGGAACATGGCGAAGATCGTAATCATAGGCGGCGGCTGGGCAGGATGCAGTGCCGCTCTTACAGCGAAAAAAACAGGCGCACAGGTGCAGCTCCTCGAAAGGACCGATCTCCTTCTGGGACTGGGCAACGTGGGAGGCATCATGCGCAACAACGGACGCTTTACGGCGGCTGAGGAGAACATCGCGATGGGCGCGGGAGAACTGTTTGAGATCACAGACCGATGCGCGGTCCACCGCAACGTGGATTTTCCCGGGCACCGGCACGCGTCCTTTTATCATGTGATCAAAACGGAGCCGGCGGTGCGGCGTCTGCTGAAAGAACGGGGCGTCGATCTGCAGATGATGACCCGCATCACCGATGTGGTCAAAGACGGAAGCGGCATCCAAGCCGTCGCCACCGCTGACGGCAGGACGTTTGAGGGCGATGCCTTTGTGGACTGCACCGGCACTACGGGCCCTATGGGAAACTGCAGGGAGTACGGCAACGGCTGCAGCATGTGCGTTCTCCGCTGTCCCGCCTTTGGCCCCAGGGTCAGCATCTCCGAAAAAGCAGGGGGCCGGGATTACATGGGAAAACGGGCTGACGGCACGCCGGGCGCTTTCAGCGGCTCATGCAAGTTAGACAAAGGGTCTCTGTCCGAAGAACTGCGGGAACGTCTGGACCGGGACGGCGTGGTGGTGGTTCCCCTGCCGAGGGAGATGGTCAATGAGAGCAAGCTGTCAAAGAAGGTCTGCCGGCAGTATGCTCTTCCCCAGTACGCGGAAAACATCATCCTCATCGACACCGGCGCCGCAAAACTGATGACGCCCTACTTCCCACTGGAGCAGCTGCGGCAGGTGCCGGGCTTTGAAGAGGCAAGGTTTGCGGATCCCTATGCCGGGGGCCGGGGCAACTCCATCCGCTACATGGCGGTGGCGGAGCGGGAGTCTTCCATGCAGGTAAAAGGGGTGGAAAACCTGTTCTGCGGCGGCGAAAAGTCGGGCCTGTTTATCGGCCATACGGAGGCCATCAGCACCGGTGCGCTCGCCGGACACAACGCCGGCAGATACACCCGTGGCGGACACCCTTTGATCCTTCCGGAGACCCTGGCGGTCGGGGCGCTGCTGGCCTGCGGGAAATCGGACGGCGGCATGATCACCTTTGCGGGGGATGACTTCTTCGCGTACATGCAGGCGCAGGGGCTGTACTCGGCGGACCCGGCGGAAATCCGGGCGCGGGTGGCGTCGGCAGGGCTGACGGATGCATATAACGCTTTTCTTTAGGAGAATTTTGTGGTAAACTTTTTAGAGAACAACATGAGGGAGCGTTACCATGAGGATAAACAAATATATCGCGCAGGCAGGCGTGGCCAGCCGGAGAAAAGCCGATGAGCTGATCTCAAACGGCAACGTGCGGATCAACGGAGCCGTGTTGAGGGAGCCGGGCTATGACGTGGCGGACGGAGACGTGGTGGAAGTCAACGGCCGCCGCATTCAGGCGGAGGAAAAGAAGGTCTACCTGCTGCTCAACAAACCGGCAGGCTATGTGACTACGGTCAGCGACGACCGGGATCGGGACACGGTGATGGATCTGGTGGCCGACGTGGACGCGCGGATTTTTCCGGTGGGGCGGCTGGACTACAACACCAGCGGTCTTTTGATCATGACCAACGACGGGGATTTTGCGTACCGGCTGGCCCATCCGAAGCACGAGATGCCGAAGACCTACCGGGCGCGGGTAGCCGGTGCGCTGTCGAAGGAGAAGTGCGCGCGGCTGGAAAACGGCGTGGACATCGGCGGCTATGTCACATCAAAGGCAAAGGTGTCCGTCGTTAAAGACCTGCCGAGGTCTACCATTGTGGATATCACCATTCACGAGGGCAAGAACCGGCAGGTGCGGAAGATGTTCAAAGCTGTGGGCAATCCGGTTCAGGAGCTGACCCGGGTGGCCATCGGCACCGTGCGGCTGGGGAGGCTTACGGAGGGTCATTACCGGAAGCTGACCCGGGAGGAGGTCGAGTACCTGCAGGGCAAAGAGAAGTGAGGTGAGGCAGATGAAGAAACCGATTCCTATCGGATATGAAGATATCAAGGAACTCATAGACAAGAATTTGTATTA
>CAZGED010000186.1:0-2989 GCA_964525085.1 uncultured Senimuribacter sp. | reverse complement strand
TGCTTGGCGTTATTATACTGTTTGCGTACATTTACCCTATGCTGACCGATTATGACCGCTTCGGCAATCTGCTGAATGCCGCAGCCAGGCATTTGAGTCCCTCGGCGGCCATCGCGCAGAACGGCTTCAGCCTCCGCTGGATTCTGGGTTCCGGCGCGGCCGGCGAGTCCACCTTCGACGCTGTGTGGTTCGGCTCCAGAATTTCCATTTCCCTGGCGCTTGTCTGCGCCGCCGTCAACATGACGCTGGGCGTCGCTATCGGCGCCGTATGGGGATTCTCCAAGCGCGTGGACGCGTTCATGATGGAGATCTACAATATTATTGCCAACGTGCCGTATATATTGATCATCTCCGTGATGGTCATGCTTTTCAGCGCCGGCTTTTGGACGATGGTGCTGGCCCTGACGGTTACCGGCTGGATTTTCATCGCGTTCTTTATCCGCACCCAGGTGGTCATCATCCGTGACCGGGAGTACAACCTTGCATCCCGGTGTCTGGGGACGTCTACATGGAAGATAGCGATGAAAAATATTCTGCCCTTTATGACTTCCGTGATCGTAACGCAGCTTGCCACGGAAATCCCTTCCTATATATCATATGAGGTGTTTCTGGCATACATCGGTATGGGGATGTCCGATATGTCTCTGGGGCGTTTGATTTTTGAGGCTGAGAGCGCCATGGTGACGCCGGGATGGGGCTTTGAGTTCTGGAGTCCTGTGGCGGTTTCCGCAATCATTACGGTCGTACTGTACGTGGTCGGACAAAATTTAGGCGACGCGTCCGATCCGCGGACGCATATGTAGGAGGCGGAAATATGGACGAAAAAAAGGTATTGCTGTCTGTCAGGGATCTGAGTGTGAAATTTCGTGTGCGCGGCCGTACTCTGACCGCCATCAGGGGCATTTCCCTCGACATCTATGAAAAGGAATCGATTGCCATTGTGGGCGAGTCCGGCTCCGGCAAGTCGGTGTTTACCAAGACCTTTGCCGGTATGCTGGACTCCAACGGTTACGTCAGCGACGGCCATATCCTTTTCAATGACGAGGAATTGATCGAAACCCACGCGGCGCTAAACAATCGAGCGCGTCGGCAGATCGCTTCCATACAGGCCGAACTGAACCAGTACTCCCGGCTTGAACCGGGCGCGGCGACCTATCGGGAGCTGCTGGCCCTGCAGACTGAGAAGCAGGACCGTGGCAGCGTTACCGCAGAAGAACAGGCTGAGATAGAGAAAAAGCTGCAGAGCCTTCGGATGCGGCGCACGGAAATCTATAATCACAAGACCGCGCTGGACCGTTTCAAAGACAAGGCACAGCGCAGGGAAGCGGACAAAGCTCTCTTAGCGCTGGACGCCGAGATCCGGGAAACGGAAAAGCGCAGCGGAAAGCTGGCGAAGGAAAAGAAGGAAGCGCTCGTTCATGATGAAGCGTATTTAAGACAGTATGAGGCGCAGAAAGCCGCTCTGGAGGCCCGGTATCAAAGTGAGATCAACGGTGAAATACCGGCTGACGTAATTTCCAGAAATGAAGCTGTGGCAAAGGAGATCTATCTTTCCGTCGCCCGGTACGATATCCGTAAACGCGGCAGGATCACAAAACAGCTTCTGAAAGCTTTCGCAAAGGCCATGAAGATTGGCATCGACTGGAATGATGAGACCCAGCGGAACGCGGTGTATGACGGGATTACGCCCCGCGTATGTTATATAGATGAAACGGAAAAGCAGCTGAACGGAAGGTGTATTCTGGATCTGGCCTATGTGAAGTATTCAAAGGACTGGAGCAAGATCCGCGGCAGCAAGATTGCCACGGTATTTCAAGACCCGATGACTTCCCTGAATCCCATTATCACCATCGGTAAGCAGATCACTTCGATCATTGTAAAGCACCAGAACTGCTCGGAAGCCGAAGCCAGGGCGCAGGCGCTTGAGCTGATGCGTAAGGTGGGTATTCCTAACGCGGAAAGCCGTTTTGACGATTATCCGTTCCAGTATTCCGGCGGTATGCGGCAGAGGATCGTCATTGCCATCGCCCTGTCCTGCCGGCCGAGGATCCTGATCTGCGATGAGCCCACCACGGCGCTGGATGTGACCATTCAGGCGCAGATACTGAAGCTGATCAAGGATCTGCAGAGGGAATTTAACTACACTATTGTCTTCATCACCCATGACTTAGGTGTGGTTGCCAACGTGGCTGACCGTGTCGCGGTGCTTTATGCCGGACAGATCGTGGAACTGGGCACTGTAGAGGAAATCTTTTACGACCCTCGCCACCCTTACACATGGGCGCTGCTGTCTTCCCTGCCCCAGCTGGCGGAACGGAATACAACGCTCTACTCGATCACAGGCACACCGCCTTCGCTGTACAATTCCATTGTAGGGGACGCGTTTGCGCCGCGAAATCCGTATTGCTTAAAGATCGATACACTGCTTGAGCCTCCGATGTTCCGGATCAGCAGTACGCATTACGCCAAAACGTGGCTGCTGGATTCTAACGCGCCCAAAATCGAGAAGCCTGAGGAAATCCGCAATATGCACGAGAAACTGATAGAAGCGTTCAATATATAAGGGGGTGCGACTGTGAAAACGACAAAAGAACGATCAAAAACCAAAGCCTCCGCTGCCGGCTTCCCGGAGCATGGCCCTATGAGTGAAAACGGCCGGGAAATCCTGCTTTCTGTCAAAAATGCAGACGTCACCTTCGGCAAGGGCGATGACGCGGTCAAAGCGGTGCAGGACGTCTCCTTTGATATCTATAAAGGCGAAACCTTCTCTCTGGTCGGTGAGTCCGGCTCCGGTAAGACGACTATCGGCCGCGCCATTATCCGCGTGAACCCTCTGGCCGGCGGAGAGATCCAATACAAGGGTGTTCCGATTTCCGGCAAGATCTCACGTGCGCTGGACCGTCAGGTGATCCGGAACATCCAGATGGTCTTCCAGGATCCGGCGGCGTCTCTGAATGAGCGCGCCACAGTAGACTATATTATCTCTGAG
>CAZGED010000185.1:0-2992 GCA_964525085.1 uncultured Senimuribacter sp. | reverse complement strand
ATCGGGTGTCAAGCACCCTCTTCGGCCATGAAAAAGTCTATTTCATCGCCGGCACCAATAAGATCGAGCCAAACCTGACTGCTGCCATTGATCGGGCTAGGAACATAGCATCTCCTTTGAACGCAAAGCGGCTGAACTGTAAGACGCCTTGTGCCGTCCGGGGTGATAAATGCTACGACTGCACGAGCGAGGGCCGCATCTGCAACGCCATGGTTATCCACTACCGAAAGATGAACAGCTGCGAAATGGAAGTCGTCCTCATTGAAGAAAAACTGGGGTACTAAACCATGAATCCAGGCATCAACCCGTGGCACCCCGGTGGCAGGCAGTCCGCCGCGCTGCATATTAGAAAAGCCCGGCCGCAGGACATGGACCGGGTCTATGAAATCGAACTGGAAAGCTTTCCTCCCGAAGAAGCAGCCACTAAGGAAAAGTACGCCTGGCGGCAGGAACATTACCCGGAGCTGTTTCTGGTCGCAGAAGATGGATGCGGCCGCATCTGCGGCTGCATCTGTATGATTTCCACAAACGCATCGTTAATTGACGATACTGTCTTTGAGACGGACTCCATCCCAAACGGCAAAACCTGTGCGATTCTCACAGTAATGACCGAGGCAGCCTCCCGCCGCCAAGGCGTGGCCGGGCAGCTGCTGGAAGCCGGCATCGACGCCGCCCGCCAGCAGAACATGGAATCCGTCGTCCTAACCTGCAAGGAGCACCTGGTCCACTATTACAGCCGCTTCGGCTTTGAAAAGGTGGGCATATCCGCCTCTGTCCACGGCGGCGCCGTCTGGTACGACATGGTCCAGGGCCTGCGGTAAAGCCATCGGAAGCACTTCGGCGCTCCCTTCGGCGGCGCCAGTGCTCCCTTCGGCGGCGCTCCACGAAAAAACTTAATTTTTATGTCGGATCTTAAGTTTGAACGCTTTTTTTTGACGAATCGACTTAAACGATCTGCTGAAATAGACGTTCAGCGAAGGGATATTTAAGTTTTTTCTACAGTTCAGCTGTAAAAAACTCAGCTTTTCCCGTTCGTTTAAGTCAATTTTAAGTTTTCGGGGTATGTGACTTAACAGGCTTCCAAGCATGGATGGAGCAACCGGAAAATGCTTCGGCGTTTTCGGAGTATGTGACTTAACAGCTTTCCAAGGTTTGTAGCTTAACGCCCTTGACACCTGCCGGAAGGCCGGGTTTTCCGTGACCTTATGCGGGCGGAAGCCGGAGCGGGCGGAGGCCCGGGTTTTCCGTGACCTTATGCGGGCGGAAGCCGGAGCGGACGGAGGCCGGAGCGGGCGGAAGCCGGAGCGGGCGGAAGCCGGAGCGGGCGGAAGCCGGAGCGGGCGGAGGCCGGAGCGGACGGAGGTCGGAGCGGGCGGAGATCCGAGCGGGCGGAGGCCAGCAATCGGATCGGACCGTCAATCGTCTTTCTTTCCGATCCGGTCCACGCTGGCGATGACGATCAGCGCGCCCAGAGCTGTCGCGGCGGTGGCCACCAGCGTCAACATCTTTGCGCCGCTGAGATCCAGAATCACACCGCCGATCAGGCTGGAGATCATGCTGGTCACGGTGACCATAGTAGTGAAGAAGGCCTGTCCCTTGACCGCCTCCCCTTTGCTCATGATTTCATCGATAAAATTGACCATAGCAGGCAGAAACAGACCAAAGGATATCAGTTGAAACAACTGGGCGATGTATATCATCGTAACACTGGTGGCGATATAGCACATGGCAATTTTCACGGCAAAACCTGCCGACGCTACCTTAAGCAGCAGCTCGCAGGAGAACCGCTTCCGCAGGCTGTCAAACCCCACCATGGCCGGAATCTCCAGAAAAGCCATGACAGACAGAATTCGTCCCATGTCCTCGCTGTCTCCTCCTACGCTGGTCACGATCTGAATCATGTAGTTGTTCAGAACCTGGTTGCTGAAGTAAATCCCGATGACGCCCACATTGACCAGAACGAAGATTTTGTTCCGCATGACAAAATCTTTCAGGTTGATTTCCTCTTCCGCGGCCGTCACTGCGGCAGCCTCTTCCAGAGCCTGTCCCGGCCGATCGTCCGAATTTGCTCTGTCAAACTGCTTTTTCGTTAGAATCAGGCTGACCAGCAGCATGAGCAAAATCACTTCGCCGCTGATGGGCAGAATCTGAACGCCGCGGTGTTCTACCCATGTGCCCATTACAGCCATGAGCGCCGCATAGCAAAGAGAGCCGGCACTTCTGGCCACACCGAAGCTGACGTGATATCCGCTTTCCTCCAGCTTGAAACTGAGGGAATTGATCAAAGGCTGCAGTACCGTATGCCATGTCAACAGCAGGACGAAGATCGCCGTCAGGGCCAGGCTTTTTTTCTGCAGAGCACACAGCGCCACGGTCAAAACCATCATGATGATTACGAGAATCTGTATGATGCCGGTCAGCGAAATCTTTTTGCTGCGGTCAGCGAGGTCCGCCAGCAGAGGCTGCAGAACCACAGCCAGCACATTACCCACGGCCAGAACCACGCCGATCTCCGAGTTTGAGTAGCCTCTTGCCAACAAAAACACCGATGCAAAAGTGCCCACCACACCGTAGTACATCCAAAACGTGCCCTGAATGCAGGAATATGCAAAGTTGAGTAATTTCCCCATACCAATCCGTCCTCCTATGTGTATACACTACTGAAGATTATATCTTGTTTTTGTGGTTTTGCAAAGGGGAAATTGGGAAGGTGCCCTGTGCCGTTCTCACGCTGCAATCCTAACTGCTCTCACGCTGCAAGCCTAAGAAGCAGCATATAGCACAGGGTCCCCGCCAAAATCGACAGTATGGTGCTGTGTTTCCATTTGTGAACGACCGTCACCAGCACCACAGAGACTGCCTCAGGCAGTCCGTGAGGCGCCTCCGCAAAATCCACGCTCTTCAAGCAATACACCACCAGCATGGCGATGATTGCGCAGGGCAGCACTTCCCCAAGGTACAGTATGACCTTCGGCGTTCCTTTAGAAAACAT
>CAZGED010000184.1:0-2995 GCA_964525085.1 uncultured Senimuribacter sp. | reverse complement strand
GGGCAGCGTGATCTTCAACTGCTGCTTCACGAAGATATTGTACGGAACGCCTGCCATTTCGATGATACCCATGTTAGTTGCCTCCGGATACCAGCTGCATACGAAGTTGATACCGCAGGTGAAGGCCGAGATCAGAAGAACCTGGCCGCCTTCGGAGCCTGCAGCGGAACCTGCGAACAGCGCGAAGGCCAGCGCGCCGAAGATCGGCATGGTGATGCCGGAAACGCCGCTGGTGGACTGCAGAAACAGACCGATGCAGATGTATACCACTACGCCCGCAATGACGAAAGCCCACAGAGGAACACCGGACAGGAAGTTCTGGATCCAGTAAATGAAGGTAATGCTCATGCCGGATTCCTTGGTTCCCATAAAGATGGAAATGCCTCTGGCCGATGCCAGAACCAGCACGACGCCCATCAGGTCCTTGCAGCCTTCGATGAAGGTGCTGACCCAGTTCTGCAGATCCATTCTGTTGATGATACCGATGACGATAGCTCCGATGAGCCATGCAACAGAGAATTCGTTGAAGTACCACCAGCCAAACGGCGTAAAGTTGTCGGTGCCGACAAGGTTACCGAGGAAGGTTCCGCCGATCTTGGTCTGAATGATGTTTATGTATTCAAACATGGTCTGGTTGCCGACAGGAATGGAATCCCACGGAACATAACCAAGTACGCAGGCCAGGATGACGATGCCGAAAGCGATCAGGGAAGCTTTTTGCCGGCCGGTCATGCCTTCGGAGACCGGCATTGCGCCGCTGTCTTCGGAGGAGATCTGCGTGTGGACCCCTTCTACGCCGGCCAGGCAGGACTTTGACGGATCCTTTTTGACCATGTTCGCATAACGGGTCACGGAAAAGATACCGAAAGCCAGAAGGACGACCAGTAGAACCAGACGAAGCAGAATGCCGGAACCGAGGGAAAGGTCTTCGTTGCCGATGGCTGCGACAGCGGCTCCTACAGCGTATGGATTTACAACGTCGGCCATGTTTCCGCAGACTGCGCCGATGAGGATGACCTGAATACCGGTTATGACATCGTATCCCGCTTTCACGAAGAGAGGGATGATGATAATGGCAAAGGCAGGCAATTCCTCCCAGGAACCGTAAACCGTGCCCATCAGGGCAAACACGCACATCAGGATGGCGATCAGGGTGTTGCCTTTGAACTTCCGAATGAGCACGCTGATGCCGGCGTCCAGGGCCCCACTTTTGTTCAGGATTGCCAGCAGGCCGCCGGAGACCAGAATTGCCATGGCTACGTCAGCCGCATTGGCAAAGCCTTCAATCGGCGCCAGGAACAGGTCCCAAAGTCCTACGGGATCAGTTCCCGCATTTTCGATGATGTTTCCGTCCGCGTCAAAAGCCGCATTGTAGATGATCTGATTATCCGCTGTATCGGTGGAAACTACGACGGATGTCGGAACAAACCAGGTCATAATTCCAACGATGAACAGGAAGATTATTACAATGATCAACGCGGGAGGCATTTTGAATTTCTTTTTCATAAATAACTCCTAATACAAATAACTTTCAATACATAATGAATGTATTCACTTCTGCCTTATGGACCGAAGGCTATTTTGCCAGCTGATAGATGGCCTCTAAGCAGATTTGCAGCCAGATTTCCAGCTTGTCGAGCTCCAGACTTTCGTTGGCCTGATGCATGGTGTCGACCTGGTCCGGAAGCAGGCAGCCAAAGGCAACGCAGTTGCTCACGGTCCTGGAATAAGTGGCGCCGCCGGATGTCATTGGCTCGCGGTCCACGTCACCGGTGATCTTTTTGTACGCATTCATCAAAGTGGTGACCAACTCGGAGTCCTTTGGTACGTAGAGCGGACCCTCCTTTGATGACAGCCTGTAGGTGAAACCGGTGCCGGCGACCTGATCCATGACAGCCTTTTCCACATCGTCAATCTTGATGCTGACCGGAATTCTGCTGTCACAGTAGAGGGTGAGTTTTCCGTCTGCGACGGTCAGCTTGCCGATATTCAGCGTAAGTCTGCCGGTATCGTCAGAGGCGTCGATCCCCATCTTTTCACCGAATACGGTCAGCCCGAAGTGCCGGTTGTAGAAGTCGACGACTTCCTTCAGCTGGCCGGTGATCGGCAGGCCGGCCAACAGGTCCATCATATAGCTGATGGCGTTCCTGCCGTCCTGCACATCTTTTGCATGGACGCCGATGCCGGATACGTGAAGCACAGCTTTCCCGTCGGTGGCTTCGATGGTATAGATGGACGGGTCTTCGCTGTCCGCCACCGCCTGCTTCAGGGCTTCTTCCATAGCGGCAGGCAGGGATATTTTTGCTGAGGACGGTACCGCGTTGAATGCGCTGCCGCCTTCGATTTCCAGCGTTTCGGTAAGTTCCTTGGTCAGGGTATATTGCAGCATGCCCATTTCCGCATAGGTCACCGGAAAGTGGGAATCCGGCGAAAATGCCACGGTCGGCATTTCCGGCTTGACATGGTTGAGATAGTAGTCCATGCACCCCCAGTTGGTTTCCTCGTTGGTGCCCAGGATCAAGCGGATGCGGCGCTTCAGGGGCACGTTCAGGTCTTTCAGAATCTTCATGGCATACAGACAGGTCAAAACCGGACCTTTGTCATCCAGGGTACCTCTGCCCCAGATCCTCCCGTCTTCGATCTGTCCGCCCCAAGGATCTTTGTCCCAGCCGTCGCCGGCAGGCACCACGTCCAGATGGCCCAGGATACCGAGCATTTCTTCACCTTCGCCGAATTCAATATGACCGACGTAGTTATCAAAGTTTTCGGTACGGAATCCCATCGAGGCTCCCATTTCCAGCGCCAGCTGCAGAGCTTTCGCAGGGCCTTCGCCAAAGGGCATGCCTGGCTTGGGCTCTGCTTCCACGCTGTTGATCCGGCAAAGGGCAGAGATGTCCTGTGCCAAAGGTTCTATAACAGATTTGACTTCTTGTGAGAAATCCATAAAACAATCTCCTTTCTACTACAGTATATTTGTGGTTAATCTCCCTTACAG
>CAZGED010000183.1:895-3062 GCA_964525085.1 uncultured Senimuribacter sp. | reverse complement strand
CATCAGTATCACAAAAATCAGTGTCAACATTTCCTTCACCTCTGCTTCCCTTTTGACAGCAAATCTGCCTGCGCAGGTCAAAGCCTGTCTAAAACATCCCCATACTGTCTCAGAATCTCTGCTTCCATCTTCTGAAACTCCGGAATATATTCTTTTAAAATCTTCTCCATCAGACGTTGTGCCGCTCCGGCGTCATACATGTATGTCAGATCGTTTCTGTCCTTCAGCATCCCGCACCAGACATCTTCGTCGATGAAATCGTAAACCGTATAGGCTTTCTTTATGATCTCTCTCGGCGAACCGGATGCAGCCGCGGAACTGCCCTCATACCTTAACAACCCCTTCAGCACCTTCCATCCCAGCTCAAACTGGATAAAAAACTTATCGATGATGCCGCTCATCACAAACTCAATCGATCGACATCTCCGCCCAGCAGCGCCAGGTCGATATCGCTGGCTCTGTCTCCTAGTATACCACATCTTTCAAAAATTCAAAAGAGGAACCGCATCGGTTCCTCTCTATACTCTGCAGACTATCTAACGTCCTTGCTCTTGATCTTGGCCGCCTTACCAGTTCTGCCGCGCATATAGTGCAGTCTGGCTCTTCTGACCTGACCTTTTTTGATCACTTCGATCTTCTCAACCCATGGTGAATGAAGTGGGAATGTCTTTTCGACGCCAACGCCGGAAGCGATTCTTCTCACAGTGAAAGTCTCAGCGATGCCGCCGTTCTGTCTCTTCAGGACGAAGCCTTCAAAAATCTGGATTCTTTCTCTGTTTCCTTCTTTAATTTTAACGTGGACTCTTACAGTGTCACCTACGTTAAAAGCAGGGATTTCTTTCTTCAGATAATCCTGTGCAACTGAATCTAAAATGTTCATTGTATCATATCCTCCTTCCCTCCAAGACGTTCTTGCCGCTCATTTTCCCGCGCACAGAGGACCGCCCGTAATTGCAACACGTGAATTATACCATAGCGGACGACCCTTTGCAAGCATTTTTTTCTGCCATTTTTTCCATCCGTTTTACATATTGCCCGGGCCTTTGCCCATGTCGCCGTCTTTCATCATGCCGCCTTTTCCGCCGCCCATACCGCCTGAGTCACCGCCCATGCCGCCGCCGGAGCCGTACACCAGGCTGTCCATGGTAATCTCCGTCGAGGCACCGCCGGCAGTCAACGTGTAGGAAGAACCCTGGACGATGTCCGGACAGCTGACGATGACAGAAGTATAGGTCTTTCCCGGCTTCCACGAGAGCAGTTCCTTTCCGCTGCTGTCGCTGAGAGCGACAGTGCTGTCCGCGGATCCGCTGCCCACGCTGACCATCATGACGCCCTGAGTGGAAGAATCACCGAAGTTCTGCGCCATGCCGAGATCCCCTGTTGCAACAAAGATGCCGCCGCTGATGGCTGCTTCCCCGCCGTAATCCAGCGCGCCGTTGCCGCTGTTCTCCGGTCCGGCAACGTAGGTCTCTCCGCCGGTCACATAGAGGTCTCCGTTGGAGTCGATGCCATCGCCCGAAGCGTCGATTTGAAGCGTGCCGCCTGCGATTTTAATATAGACTCCTTCCGTCGCAGAAAAATCGCCCGGATCCCTGCTGCCAAAGCCGCTTTCATCGTTACCGCCTGCCGCATTCAATCCGTCATCGCTGGCGTTCAGATCGATCTCACCGCCCGTGATGTCGATAGTCAGACCTTCGATTCCCTCATAGCTTTCCGTAATACGGATCTCACCGCCGACGATCTGCACGGCGTTGTCCGCGTGAATGCCGTCATCACCGGACGCGATCTGCATCGTGCCTCCTGCGACGGACAGATCTCCGTTGGAGTGGAAGGCATCGTCAGCAGAATCAATGGAAAAGCTGCCGTTGTTGATGAGCAGACTGGCGGAGGCTTTGACTCCTTTTGTGCTGATGGAATCCTCCGAATCAGAGGCCGTTTCCTCCTGTCCCATGCCGCCAGGTCCAAAATTCAGCCAGTCATCCTGACTGCCCTGGCTGGTCCCGTTTTCACTTCCGCCTCCTGCGGTCACGACAAAGGTGCCGTCATCGATCTGCAGATCCGTCGCCGCACTTACACCGTCGCCTTCCGACGTGATCTGAAAGTCACCGTTGGCGATATAGAGGAAACCCAGCGTGGTGTCGTCTGCGTTTTCCGCATGCATTCCGTC
>CAZGED010000183.1:0-885 GCA_964525085.1 uncultured Senimuribacter sp. | reverse complement strand
TGCCGGAAGTAATCGTATAAGTTCCGTTGGCGATCCGAACGCTGTCCTTCCCCGAAAGGCCGTGGCTGGCCGCATCGATAACAAAGGTGCCGCTGGTGAGCACCAGGTCGTCCTTCGAGACGATGCCGTGACCTGCGTCTGCTCCGTCGATGGTCAGCGTCCCCGCTCCGTTCAGCGTCAGATCCGATTTGGAGAAGATCACCGCGTCGATATTGTTGTCATCGACAGCAACGTAAGTTCCCCCATTGCTCAGGGTATTCTCAGACTCAGAAGCCGTGGTGATGAACACCTTGTCGGCAGACCGGACATAGACCGCGGCGGAATCGGCGCTGGCGATATCCACCCCGTCCAGAACCAGCTGGATTTTGTCCGCGTCATCCGCATCTACGATGACCATTCCGTCGCTGAGTGAGCCGGACAGAATATAGGTTCCCTCGTCCTGAATGGTGATCGTGCTGCCGGAAATATCCACGGCATCGGAGGAACAGGATGCCGTGCTGCCGGAAAGCTGGATTTTTACGCCGGCCGCTTCATCATAGCCGATCTCCATATCCCGGTCGGTAAACATGTTTTCCACATCGATCCCGCCCTCCAGCGTTATGCCGTCTGATGAAGTATCGTCAGACGGTTCTGCGTCACTCTGGCTGCCACATCCGGACAAAACCGCCGCACCGGACAAAATCAACATGCCGCACAGTAGCAGCGTCAGAAGTTTCTTTATTTTCATAACCGTTTTTCTCCCTCTCTATAATTCACCCGCTACGGTCGACTGCTTGGAAACGGTAATCTCCAGATTTCCGTTCCTGCAGCGAAGCTGGTCGATCAGTGCTTTTTCTTCTTCCGGATCCCGCAGCGTCAGATTGTAGGTCAGCTTGAACAGGCTTC
>CAZGED010000182.1:0-3126 GCA_964525085.1 uncultured Senimuribacter sp. | reverse complement strand
GGCAAAGCCCTGACCGTTAATGGTGAAAAGGTAACGGCAACGAAGACCTTTACCCCGACCGAAGAAAACGGTTCTGTAGAGCTGACCTTCACGCTGAATGCCAGCGCCCTTGCGGGAAAGACCACCGTAGTCTTTGAAACCCTGAAGTATGAAGGCAAGACCGTGGCAGTCCACAAGGACATCACCGATAAGGATCAGACGGTAAGATTCCCGGAAATTAAGACCAGTGCGGCCAACACGGCCACCGGCGTCATTGAGGATATCGTGACATACAAGAATCTGATTCCGGGCCAGACGTACACGATGAAAGGCATACTGATGGATAAAGAGACCGGCGAGGCAGTCAAAGTCGATGGAAAAGAGATTACGGCCAGCAAAACCTTCACCCCGGAGAAAGCAAACGGAACCGTGACGATGGTATTTGGTTTCAAGCAGGCGGAGCTGTACGGAAAGACCACCGTCGTCTTTGAAACCCTGTATCAGAATGGAAAGGTCGTTGGCAAGCACTGTGATATCAGTGATGAAGAACAGACCGTCACGATGGAAGAGGACGGAAAACAGCCTGAGCCAAAGAAACCGGGAACTCCGGGCGGAGATACGCCGGATACAGGAGACAGGACCGGTCTGATGCTGTGGGTCGCCATGCTGATCATCATGGCGGTAACCCTGATCCTGGCGATCAGAAACCACAGAAACAGAAGGCTCTAGCTGCGACAGGGGAAATATCAGATATGAATGAAGAGGCTCTGAACCCTTCAGAAACACACAAAGACAGAGGAACAAACGTTCTCACATCTCTCAGGCCGAGTCATGATCGGCCCATCCTCCATTTTATTGATATCAGACAGGAAGTCAGAGCCTTTTCAGATACATAAGCCGCATCGGCGGCGCCGCTCTCCCGAAAGGGAGGCAGCGTCCGCCGATGCGGCTTTTTTTCAGTTCTGGTTTACTGGTTTACTGTAATTTCCGTCCATGGGCCGTAGAGGGTTTCTCCGCGGGACTTCTTGTACGGACGGATGCGCAGGTATTTGCATGACGCATCCTTTGCCGTTTTCACGGTGGCGGAGGAAGTCTTTCCGGACGTGACGGTCTTTTTAGCCGTGATCTTGGAAAAGCTTTTGTCTGCGGCGGTCTGAATCTCGTAACCCGAACAGAGCGTGTCCGGCTTCCATTTTACCGCCAAAGACTTTTTGTCCTTGCTGCGGACGGCAGACGTCAGCTGGACGGACTTGGGATAGATGTACACCCGGATCTTCCATTCTCCCCGCAGGGTTTCTTTTGTTGCGGGAACCGTCAGGGAGACGACAGCGATGCCTTCGCCTTTGATGGTGCAGAGGCCGGTGCCGGCGTCTACGGTCAGCAGCTTGGAGCTGGAGGAGCGGAAGGCAGGCTGATAGGAAGAAGCGATGCCTTTGACGGCATAGAAGGGGCTGTCCCCCGTGGATTTCTCCAGCTGTTCCGGAACCGTCAGAGCAGGCGTCTGTTTCTCCTTGAATCTGACCTGAATCGTCTGGCTTTTCTTCGGGACCTTGTAGGTATCCAGCGTCTCCATGACCTTGTAGCGGGTGGTTCCATAGAGGGCCTTGATGGCGGCTTTGATCGTTTCCGTGTATTTCGCTTTGGTCACATTGCGAAAGCTGGAATCGCTGTAGGAAACCACGCTGTCGTAAAAGTAGATACCGTTTACGGTAACACGTACTATGTCAACCCGCTGGCATTCCAGCGTCAGCTTTTGTCCGGAGGACGTGTAAAAGCCGTCAAAATACCAGCCCTCGTCCGGGTTGACGATCAGGCTCCGCGGTGTCAGCAAGGTAAAGCGGCAGGAGGTGCCTGCGGCGAGGCAGGCTTTGTTGTAGGTGCCGGTGCCCTGGTAGAAAAAGCTTCCGCTTTGGCTGCGGTCCCAGTAAACGCCGCCCTGTCCCGATTGACGAATGGCTGCCGTATAAGTGAGGGAGACGCTTTTGACGGATGCGGCGGCCGTTGAGGTAGCTGCTGATATTGAAACCGCGGCGGCCGTCGTGGGCATCAGAAGCTGAGACGTCAGCAAAGTGATAACCAATAAAAATGTTAGATGTCTGTGTCCATGTTTCATTGTATACCTCCATTCAGATAAACTTTCGTGGCCGGTAAAATGGACGTTCCATGGTGAGGTGAGATTATTATAGCCTGCGACTATGGGAAAAACAATGTAAATTTTTTTTCGGCGCGATATCTGTTGCGCCTAAGGAAAAAAACATGTAAAATACCATGTATGAACAGATTATTACAATTACAAGAGAAATTGCTGAAGATCATCAGCGAACAGGAGGGAAGGGTTTCCCAGAGGGACGAATCTCTGGATTGGGAACGGCTGCACATGGCGTCCTCCGCCAGATGCGCCTGGCTCCTGGCCATGGAAAGAGGGGCTGATCCGGAGCTGGCGGCCTGCGCGGCGTCTGTCCACGATTACGGGAGAATCCTGACCGGAAAGCAAAAGGGCCACGCGGAAGCCGGCTATGAGCCTGTGAAAGTTTTTTTGAAGGAGACTGGACTATTTACGGAAGGAGAGATCGAGGTCATCGCCCTGGCGGTGAAGCATCACAGTCTGAAAACGGAGACAGGAACGGTCATCGAGGAGATTGTCAAGGACGCGGACGTGATAGACTGCTATCAGTACGGCTATCCCTTTGACCGGCCGGAAAAGGAGGTCCGGTATGAAAGATGGATGAGGGAGCGTCAGAAAACAGACGGGAAAGCCCCGCATCTTCCATGATGATTTCCGTATGGAAAACATGAGCAAATTGAGATTGTACGATTTCCGTTAAAACTGGTACAATAGATCCGGAATAAAGATCCGGAATCGTAATCCAAGATCACAATCCGGAATGGAAATCCAGAATCAAAGAGAAAGGATGCAGCATATGAAAATACTGGTCATCAATCCGGGCTCTACGTCTACGAAGATCGCGGTTTTTGAGGACAGAAAAGAGCTTTACAGAAAGAACCTCGAGCATGATTCCGCTTACCTGGCCCGGTTCGCCTCCAACCAGGACCAGCTGGAATTCAGGACAGAGGTGGTTCAGAAGGAGGCAGAGGCCGCCGGCTACGACCTGGCCGGCTTCGCGGCGCTCTGTTCCAGGGGCGGTC
>CAZGED010000181.1:0-3189 GCA_964525085.1 uncultured Senimuribacter sp. | reverse complement strand
CGCGCTGTCCGATTTCATCCCGCCGGACGAGCGGGTTATCGTCATCGAGGACTCCAGGGAGTTGCAGCTGTCGGGGATCAGCAACCTGGTCCAGCTGGAATGTCATAACGCCAACTCTATGGGCCAGGGGCAGGTATCCATGGAAATGCTGATCAAGACCAGCCTGCGGATGCGGCCTGACCGCATCATCGTCGGGGAGGTCAGAGGCAGAGAGGTTGCCGACATGCTGCAGGCCATGAACACCGGCCATGACGGGTCCATGAGCACGGGGCACGGCAATTCGGTCAGCGGCATGCTGCGCAGGCTGGAAGCCATGTATCTGATGAGCGCGCAGATACCCATGGACGCCATACGGGCTCAGATTGTAGAGGGGATCGATGTGATGATCCACCTGGGAAGGCTGGCCGACGGCAGCCGGCGGGTATTGGAAATCCAGGAACTGGTGGACTTTGAGAACGGAAAATACGTTTTAAATCCACTGTTCTGCCTGGACGGGAACCGAAAGCTGATATCTACGGGCCATGATTTGATCAACCGAAGCCGGCTGATACTGAAGGGGTGTGAGCTACATGGATGATTACCGGACCTACGAGATGAAGCCAGGCGAAACTCTCTGTTTCTTCGGGTGTCTGGCGGGTGCGCTGCTGGCCTTCGGATATCTGTTTTACGGCAATCTGTTTCTGGCGGTCCTGACGCCGTTTATTTGGAAAAAGTCAAAGAACCTCTACTGCGGTTATCGGGCGGAGAAACGGAGAAATCAGCTGCTGCTTCAGTTTCGAGATTTTCTGTACAGCCTGTCCGGCTCCTTCGCGGCGGGACGCCATATGGAGGAGGCCCTGGAAGAGGCAGGGCGAAACCTGGCCGACATCTATGGAGGCTCTATGATGGAGCGGGAGATTCACGAGATGATCTGCAGGATACGGGAGACAGGACAGTCCGAACTGGAAGCGGTGGAGGCCTTCGCGGTCCGCAGCGGGCTGCCTGACGCGGAGGATTTTGCCGAGGTCTTCGGCGCGTGCAGGAAGACCGGCGGCGATATGGTGGCGGCGGTCAACAAAGCGGCGGCAGTCATCGGTGAAAAGATCGGCGTTGAGCAGGAGATCAGGACCATGGTATCGCAGAAAAAGCTGGAAGGAAGGATCATCACGGCCATGCCACTTTTGGTCATTCTGTTTCTGCAGACCGCATCGCCAGAATATCTGTCTGTCATGTATACGACCCTGGCAGGGAGGATTCTGATGAGCGGAGCCGTGGCTGCCATCGTGGGCGCCGGCATTATGATAGAAAGGATCACACGGATCGATATATGAGAACGAAGTATGAAAAGTATGAGATCAAAGGGTTTCTGGCAAAACAGCTGCGTCCTTTCTGGCTGTTTTGTCTGGAAAAGAGATGGACGGTGTGTCTTCTGGCATCGGCGGCGTTGGCGCTGACAGCCCTGCAGATCGCCGGCAGCAGGCCGGCGGAAAAGGTCTGCGTCAGAGATGAAACAGGCCGGCTCATAGAGCTGCGCCTTGGGGAGGGAGGTTCCTCTGTGTCGGTGCCGCTGACGGCAGAAGCACAGAGAGATGGGGAGACGGTACGGGAAGAGGTTCTGCTGACTTTGCGCCAAACAGATCAAAACGGTCAAATGGAAGATGGTGAGGCATCGGGCGAGACAGCGGGAACTGAAAAGGAACTGGCGCAGGAGCTTGCCGCCGCCCTGGCGGACCTGTCTGACGGAGAAGCGGAGATAACGCTGCCGGCGCAGCTGGCGGACGGTACTCTGATCTCATGGTCCCAGGACCGGGAACTGGGTTCCTATCTGGCTGTGCTGCTGATCCTGCCGCTGGGCATGATATTTCTGTATCGAGACCGGCAGCAGAAGGAGAGAACGGCGCGAAAGCGTCAGGCCGATCAGATCCGCAAAGGCCTTCCGGGGTTTCACGATCAGCTTTTACTGCTGCTTTCCAGCGGCCTGATCTTTCACGATGCCTTTGGGCGCATCGCGGAAGGCTGCCGCAGACGGCAGGAGCAGGACGCGCTGCAGAGGCTGATCATAGAAGCGGAAACGGCCTGCCAGGAGACTGGATCGAGCCTGGTCACCGTGCTTGCGGAAAGCGCCAGGGCGGTCGGTGTGCGGGAATTTTCCCGCATGGTAAGGATCATTTCTGAAAATCAGAGTAAGGGGGTGGATCTGAGAGAAAAACTGGAGTCGGAAAGCGAGATCCTCTGGAACCAGCGAAAGAAGCTGGCGGAGGAACGGGGAAAGGCGGCCGAGACGAAGCTGTCGTTTCCTCTGGCAATTCTGCTGGTGGTGCTGATCGTAATCACTGCGTCACCGGCAATTCTGGATATGTGAGGTGAGACGGATATGATAAGAACGCTGAGAAGCAAGAAAGGCATGGAGATGGTGCAGGTGGCGATTCTGATCGCCCTGGCTGTAGCCATCGGTCTGATCTTCAAGACGGAGATCACGGAATTTGTCAACAATACCTTTAAGGATCTGAACGGATGAGAAACAAGCGGGGTGATGAATTTGTGGAGGCCGCCATGGTACTGCCGGTACTGATCCTGACCATCCTCAGTATGATCCTGCTGATGCTGTTTTTCTTCACCTGTCTGAAAAACCAGACTTCCATGCATCAGAGGATGCTGGATTACAGTGCGGACAGCGGGGAGACCTTTCAGCTGTATAAGGATCATACGGAGACCAGCAGGCGCTCGCGGGGAATCACGGCCATGCTGCTTCACAAGGATATGGAGGGAAGGCTATACGTCATCAACGAGGCGGATTTCATCAGGGCAGGTGATCTGTTTGATCTGGAATGACCGTAGCAGGAAGGGCTCTGTGACCGTATTTGTGTGTCTCTTTTTTCTGACCATGGTATCCATGATCTTCGCGTTTATAGACGCTTCCAGAAGGACGGCAGTGAACAGCTCCGCGGAAGCGCTGTGCAGCCTTTGGGCGGAATCTGTGCTGGCAGAATATGATCTGAATCTGCAGAGGCGGTATAACGTGTTTGGATTTTACGGATATCCGAAGGACGTGACAGACAAGCTGGACTACTACGCGGAAGGCTCTTTCCGGGACAAGAAGTACATAGAATACGGCGGCAGCAGCTGCAGCCTCTACGACTACGCGCTCACGGACGTGGATCTTCTCAGTGAACAGCTGGTAAAGGCGGGAAAGCTGGCATTTACGGAAAA
>CAZGED010000180.1:0-3256 GCA_964525085.1 uncultured Senimuribacter sp. | reverse complement strand
TCTGATAAAAAATACGGCTGCCTCACCCGGAAAATCCGAATGGAAACAGCCAACAAAAATGCCGTCTGAACTCATCAAAGGACAGACGGCATACGATGATTCGATTTTTTATGATAGAAGTGGCTCATTCCCTGTCAAAACTCTAAAACCCTCAAATGCTCAGTCTGAAAGGGGCTTCATCGTCGGGAACAGGATGATATCTCTGATGCTAGGCGCATCGGTGATCAGCATGATCACTCTGTCGATGCCGATGCCCAGACCGCCTGTCGGAGGCAGGCCGACTTCCAGGGCATTGACAAAGTCCATATCCATCGGATGCGCCTCGTCGTCTTCGCCGCTGTCCAACTGTCTCTGCTGCTCGACAAATCTCTCGTACTGATCGATCGGATCGTTGAGTTCGGAGAACGCGTTGCAGACCTCCCAGCCGTTGATGTATCCCTCAAATCTTCTGGTGATGCGAGGATCCTGCGGATCTCTCTTTGCCAGCGGTGAAACTTCGACCGGATGTCCGATGACGAACACCGGTCCGTCCAGGAATCCGGGAACATCTTCACAGAAGGCCTCGAACATCTCAGCGATGATCTTGCCCCGGGTCCAGTTTTTCGCGTCGTCCGCGTCCAGACCGTATTTGATGGCGGCTTTTCTCGCTTCTTCGTCAGAATCGATCTTGTGGAAATCGATGCCGGTGATCTCCTTGACGGCATCGGTCATGTCCAGCCTTCTCCAAGGCGGCGTCACGTCAAAGGTCTTGCCCTGATACGTGATGATCGGGGTGCCGTTGGTAGCCATGGCAGCCTTGTAGATGACCTGTTCGGTCACATCCATCACGCTCTCCATGTTGCCATATGCCATATAGCACTCCATGGAGGTAAATTCCGGATTGTGGTTTCTGTCCATGCCTTCGTTGCGGAACATCTTGCCCATTTCGTAGACTCTGTCCAGCCCACCGACGATACATCTCTTCAGGAACAGCTCGTTGGAAATCCGCAGCTTCATGTCGATATCCAGCGTATTGTGGTGGGTGTTAAACGGTCTGGCGTTGGCGCCACCGGCGATGGTGGTCAGAATCGGGGTGTCCACTTCCAGAAAGCCGTAGTCCTCTTCCAGAACTCTTTTGATCTCGTGAATAATGGTAGATCTCTTATAGAACATCTCCCGGACTTCCGGATTTACGATCAGGTCCACATATCTCTGTCTGTATCTGATGTCGGTATCCTTCAGGCCGTGCCATTTGTTCGGCAGTACCTGCAGGGACTTGGACAACAGAACCAGCTTCTTGACCTGGATAGAGATTTCTCCCGCCTTGGTCTTAAAGACCTTGCCCTCTACGCCGATGATATCACCGATGTCGTAGGTCTTGAACCAGTCATATTCTTCTGTGCCGATGTCATCTCTCTTCACGACGCACTGGATTCTGCCCTGCTTATCCAGAATATCCACAAAGGCCATCTTGCCCATTCTTCTGAAGGCCATGATACGGCCCGCACAGGATACTTCCTGATCCTCCATGGCGTCAAAGTTGTCTTTGATGTCCATGCTGTGGGCAGTTACGTCCCAGGTTTCCTGCAGGAACGGATTCCTGCCGGCGTCCTGCAGCTTCTTCAGCTTTTCGCGGCGAATCATCCTTTGTTCATTCAGCTTTTCCTCGGAGAGCTCCTCCTCGGCAACCGCCGGATTTACCTTCACGTTGTTGTCTTGTGTACTCATGTTTATCTACCACCCTTATTTATCTTGTAATTTCCACGATTCTATAGTGCAGCGTTCCATCCGGAACAACGATTTCCGCAACCTCGCCGATCGCTTTGCCCAGCAGGCCCTTGCCTACCAGAGATTCGTTGGAGATCTTTGCCGGCGCCGCGAAAGGATCCGCCTCCGTGGAGCCTACGATGACAAACTGCATCTCCTCGCCGGATGCCTCGTCTTTGACCGTTACAGTCAGGCCTACGTTGACATGGTCGCCGGAGACCTCATCTTCGTTGATGATCTTGGCGCTTCTCAGCATGGTCTCCAGCTTGTGGATTCTCTCTTCCAGCTCGGCCTGCTCGTTTTTTGCGGCGTCGTACTCCGCGTTCTCAGAAAGGTCTCCGTAAGAGATGGCTTCCTTTAATCTCTCAGAAACTTCCTTTCTTCTGACGGATACCAGCTCGTCTCTCTCCGCTTCCAGTTTATCATAACCCTCTTGGGTTAGAAGTATTTCTTCTGACATATCTCAATCTCCTTTCCGGTAATGCCAATCCGCAATATTATACTCTATCCACCGCTGTTTGTCAATCTTTCCGTGGATCAAAGGGGATTTCCGAAGATCACGCGGATCAAAGGGTTTCGTCCTTATTGGCATCTACAAAGCGCTTGATCTTTTTGCCGGTGGTCTTCTCAAAATCCTCTTTCCTGATTCTGATCTGCTTGATCTTTTTATAGTAGGGAAGTTCTTCGTTGACCTTGTCAACTTCTTCCCACACCAGATCCCTCGCTTGTTCTTCCGTATAATCTTTTCCTAATTTTTCTGCTACATCTTCCTCGCTCAGCGTGACGGTGGCGATGATGGAAGTGTCGTTGGAGCCATCTTCCCCTTCACTGCCCCACACCAGGCTCTCCGCGATATACGGAATTCTGCTCAGACGGTATTCCAGCTCCTCCGGGAATACGTTCTGACCGTTTTTCGTGATGATGACGTTCTTCTTCCGGCCTGTAATATAAATGAAGTCTTCTTCATCTACATAACCCAGGTCTCCCGTGTGGAACCATCCGTCTTTCAAAACTTCCTCTGTCGCCTGAGGATTGTTGTAGTAGCCTTTCATAACATTGTCGCCTTTGAGGCAGATCTCACCGATGCCATCTTCGTCCAGATCGACCAGTTTGACCTCCATACCCGGCAGCAGATGTCCGACTGACGCGTTTCTCATGTCCTTGGCCACGTCCGGATTCAGCGCCGCCATCGGCGCGCATTCCGTCAGGCCGTAACCCTGGACGGCAATGATGCCCAGATCGTTGAAGAACTGCAGGATCTCCGGATCGATGGCCGCGCCGCCGGAAATCAGCACGCGCATTCTGCCGCCGAATACCTGCAGGATTTCTTTGGTGAACGGCTTGCTGATATCCAGTCCGACTTTCCTGGTCCTTCTGCTAATGGCCAGCAGGTTCCGCAGGGTCTTTTCCTTGCCCTTCTTCCGCACGTTCTGCCAGATCTTCCTGTAAAGGGACTCGATCAGTACCGGCACGCCCAGCAGCATGGTTGGCTTCACCTCTTCCAGGTTCT
>CAZGED010000179.1:0-3321 GCA_964525085.1 uncultured Senimuribacter sp. | reverse complement strand
GCCGCCGCAGCGGGTTTCCGCCGGTTCGTCGCCGCAACGAATTTCCGCCGGTTCCAGGGAAAAATCCGGCTGGGTCAGCCGGTACAGCGTATCCGCGTAGATCCGGGTCATCTGCATGAAACGCTCCAGGGAGAGCCTTTCGTCCTTCTGGTGCATCCGGTCCTCATCGCCCGGAAACAAAGCACCGAAGGCCACAACGTTTACCGCCGCTTTCGCGTAGGTCCCGCCGCCGATGACCATAGGCTGTGAAGTGAAATCGCCGGTATGTTCCCGGTAAACGTCCACCAAAGTCCGGATCAGCGGGCTGTCCGGCTCCATGTAGATCGGGTTCTGTCTCCCGCCTCTGATGATGCCCATATCGTACTGATCCACAAACGGCCGGATGGCTTCATGGACCTGCTCCTCCGTGCAGCTGACCGGATAACGCAGGTTGATCGTCAGGGTCACGGCTTCCGGATCGGCTTTGATCAGTCCGGCGTTCAGCGTCAGCGCACCCGACGCAGAATCTCTGAAAGCGCAACCCAGCCGCTCCCCTCCGCAATCAAAGCCGATGCAGCTGTTATAGAAGTCCAGGAACACGTTGACCTCATCGTTGGAAAAGTTCAGCTTTCCCAGAAACTCCATGATGATGGATATGGCTGAAAGCCCCGCCTCCGGCGTAGCCCCGTGGGCCGACCTGCCTTCCGCGGTGATTTCCAGGGACTTGCCTACGCCCCGCGTCTGCACCCGGTACCCGGTCTCTTCCCGATAGGCCGCAGCCAGCGCTTTGATCTGCTGATAGACCTGGGGGTCCTCGGCGTTGACCACAGCTCTGGCCTTCTCCGCCACCATATTGGCGGCGCTGCCGCCTGACAGGCTGCGCAGGTTCAGGCCGCCCTGGCTCTTCGGCAGCTTCTTGGCGATCTCATAGGTCACGTTGCCCTTTTCTCCGTTGATGACGGGGAAATCGCCGTCGGGCGTAAATCCGAAGTCCGGCTTCGGTTCCTTCCGGAAATAGTAGTCCATGCCCTTCCAACCGGTCTCCTCGTCCAGTCCCAGAATCAGCCGGACGCGCTTTGACGGCACGTAACCGGCGTCCTTCAGCGCCTTCATGGCGAACAGGGCAGCGACCACAGGGCCTTTGTCGTCCTGCGTGCCTCTGCCATAGATATATCCGTCTTCTACGGCGCCGCTGTAGGGATCAAAGGTCCATCCGCCGCCCTCCGGCACCACGTCCAGGTGACCGAGGACCGCTACCGTCTCCGCCTCCCGGCCGTCCGGGCCAAAGTCGATATGGCCGCCGTAGTTGTCGATGTTTTTTGTTTGAAAGCCCAGTTCTTCCGCTTTTTTCAGAAGACACGCAAAAGCATCCTGTACGCCTTGTCCGAAGGGAAGGAACTCTCCCTGGGCGGTGGTGACAGGACTGCTCTGCACGCTTTTGACGGAAACCAGCTCCTGCAACGTTTTGATCTGCAGTTCCCGGTTTTCTTCGATGATTTTGCTGTAGTCCATCAGTCTACGGCTTCTACGCCTACGATCTCCGGATAGCTTTCTTTCAGAATTCTTTCAACGATGCCGCTCAGGGTCATTCTTGCGCCTGGGCATCCTGCGCAGTGTCCCTGCAGTCTTACCTTCACGATGTTTTCCGGCGTCAGTTCCACGAACTCGATATCTCCGCCGTCTCTCTGAAGGATCGGTTTGATCTGTCCTAATGCTTCTTTGATTTTTTCTTCCATTTTTTATCTCCTTTTTGTATATGATTTCTTACATGATAGACGTATGGTTGGTTGGTTGATTAGTTGACGGTATACACCGTTACGAAAGCACCATCTTGAATCATGTTGACATGAATGGTCTTCTTCGGTTCTCCTGTGGCTCCGAAGGATATCTCACCGGATGCTCCCACGTAGCCGGAGGTGGTCTTCATGGCCTCCTTGACCAGGTAACCGTCAATAGATTCGGCTTTTTCAATGGCCTGCAGCGCGATCATGTACGCGTCAAATCCCAGAGCCGCCGCTTCCGGCGGATTGTCCGTGCCGTATTCCTCTTTGTAGGCGGCCAGGAACTTCTGATACAGATCTGTCTGCTCCTGCACTGTCTCACCGTTTTGGCTGTTTTGATCGTTTTGATCGCTTTGACCGTCCGCGCGGTTCTGCCCGCTTTGATCACTTTGATCGCTTTGACCGTCCGCGCCGCCGGCCTGACTTCCGTCAGACGCCTCCGCCAAGCTGTCGGAAGCCACCGCTATCTTTATACCCGGATATTCCTCCTGCAATCGCAAAAGCTCTTTGCCTGTCCAATCTTTTGATCCGATAAAGACAACGTTGTCCAGTCCGGCTTTTGCCGCAGCCTGAAACACCTTCTCCGCTGCGGAGATCGGCAGAGGCATAAACACCGCCTGGGCGCCGGACGCCTGCAGCTTCTCCACGCACGCGCTGTAATCCTTGGCGTTGCGCTCTACCTGAATGGTTGCCGCGATCGCTCCTGTATCTTTGGTCAGCTCCTCCATCCGATTGGTATACTGACTGACCACCTCGGTGACGGAATCCTCGTCTATCTCACGGATCACTGCGGCCTTCGCCAGCCCCAGATACTCATAGGTGAAATCGGCCAGAGCGCTGCCCTGACTGGCATCGGTAAAGGAAACGCGGAAATAGTACTCGTTGTTGGCCGTGATCAGCGGGTTGGTCGCCGTGACAGTGATCGCCGGTATCTTAGCCTCTTCAAGCTGCCGGCTCGCCACCAGAGACACCGCGTCGCCGTAGCTGCCCAGCACGACCGCCGGCTTCTTGTCGATCAAATCGGCAACAGCCGTCTCGGCCACGTAGATGCTGCTCTGCGTATCCGCGTAGACCAGCTCGACTTCTTTTCCGAGTACTTCAGGAAACAGCTTATGGGCCAATTCAACACCCCGGATTTCCAGCTCTCCTTTGCTGCTGTCGTTGCCTGTCTGCGGTTCCAGCACACCGATCCGCACCGTATCAGACGCCGCGCCCTTCTCCGAGAAAAAAGCTTCTTTGAAATTATCAAATGTTGTGCAACCGCTGGCCGCTACGCTGACCGCCAACGCCAGGATCATGGCGATCGCTGCTTTCCTTCTTTTCCTCATAGCTCCCCTCTTCACATTATCTGCTGCATACACTTCATTATACTGATATTTAGCAGAAAAGTAAACCTTTTTTGTCGATGCGACGGCGGCTTTTCTGGCAAATCCCCGCTATTGAGCAAATTTGCCGGACGCGGGAGTTTTTTCTGTGTGGCCGAAAGCAAATTTCCCCGCTATTGAGCAAATTTGCCGAATGCGGGAGTTTTTTCTGCGTGGTCGAAAGCAAATTTCCCCGC
>CAZGED010000178.1:0-3389 GCA_964525085.1 uncultured Senimuribacter sp. | reverse complement strand
ACCAGCTCTTCGAGATTGATCATGTTGGCTTCCTGACCCTTTGCGTCATAGCCGGTGCCAGGATTCTGCTGATGGCCCGTCATGCCGGTAATCCTGTTGTCCAGAATGATGTTGATGGTATTGCTGTTGTTGTAAACGGTGTTGATCAGGGAGTTTACGCCGGTGTGGAAGAAGGTGGAGTCACCCAGCACGGTAACGACCTTTTTCTTGATGCCCTCTCTGTTGAACGTCTTCTGCGCGCCGTGTCCCATGGAGATGGAAGCGCCCATGCAGATGGCAGCATCCATCGCATTGTAAGGCGCGCTGTAGGCCAGACTATAGCATCCGATATCGCCGGTGATCATGACGTCTTTTCTCTTGCCCAGTCTGTAGAACAGGCCTCTGTGCGGACATCCCGCGCACAGACTTGGCGGACGCTTGATGACCTTTTCCTCAGCGTACTCAATCTGCGGCAGTTCCTCTCCGTAAAGCGCCTTTCTCAACACATTCGTGGTCATTTCGCCGTATGAAGGGAAGGTATCCTTGCCGTGGCAGGCAAAGCCCAGACGCTGTACGAATTCTTCGATGTACGGATCGTCTTCTTCCACGATGTAGATGGTTTCCATCTTGCTGCAGAATTCTTTGATCATCTCTGCCGGCATCGGATTCGTGAATCCCAGCTTCAGATAGGACGCATCCGCTCCGAAGACTTCCTTCGCATAGTAGAAGGACGGACCGGAAGCGATGACGCCGATCTTGGTGCCGTTCATTTCTGTGAAGTTGAACCTGGACTTCTCAGAGTACTCCGCCAGTTTTCTGGTTCTCTCTTCCAGGTTAACTCTGTTGACTCTGGCGTTGGCCGGTACGCAGACGAATCTCGCCAAATCCTTTTCCCACGGTTTGTTTGGAACTTCCACTCTCTCGCCCACTTCTACCAGGGACTTGGAGTGACAGACACGGGTAACCATTCTCATCAGAACCAGTGCGCCGAACTTCTCAGAAACCTCATACGCTTCCTTCATCATGTCCAGGCATTCCTGAGAATCTGCCGGCTCGAACATCGGCATCTTGCCCATCTTCGCGAAGTTTCTGTTATCCTGCTCGTTTTGGGAGGAGAACATGCCCGGCTCGTCTGCCGTTACGAGGACCGATCCGCCGTTCAATCTCATGGTTGCGAAGGTCATCATAGGGTCTGCCGCCACATTGACGCCTACGTGCTTCATAGAAGCCATGCTTCTTGCTCCTGCCATGGAGGCGCCTGCCGCGGATTCCATAGCGACCTTCTCGTTCGGTGCCCACTCAGCATAAATTTCTTCATATTTCGCCACATTTTCCAGAATTTCCGTACTCGGCGTGCCAGGGTATGCGGATGCGTGCGTAACGCCTGCTTCGTATGCGCCTCTTGCGATGGCTTCATCGCCTGTCAGTAATCTTTTCATAAGACTTTTTCCTCCTTATTTTATCTTCCAAACCGCTGCAGGATCGTCATCAAAAACTCTGCCGCGGCACTTTCGGTTCAAGTTGACAGCCGTATCGGCTTTTTTCTTGATGGCTTCATTTTAATCCAAGAAAAAAAAATGTCAATTTGTTTTGCTAAATTTTATTCAAAAAACAATAAAAAATTCAAAAATATATTTTTAAGAACAAGCTTCATTAATTTTTTTTGTTAATTCCAACAAAATATTTTTTCTGTGCACGATGCCCGTCCTGCCCCGCACATCATCAGTATTTTCAATATTTCCAGGAGATTTTTCCCAGTCGTTCCCGCCGTATAGAAATGTTTTCCGAAAGATGCTTCGTGTTTTAGGTATTTTTCATTATTTTCAGTTTATTTTAAAATCTAACACTTGACAAGGCAGCCCCTTCTGTCATAAAATATTGTATAATCAGAAAGTGAGGTGGCCCATGAAGCAAGATCTCAGAAAAGCTCCCATCCGTGAGCAGATATACGGTATTATCAAAGGCAACATCCTGAACCGCAGATATGATTTTGGCAGCCGTCTGTCCATCACCGGCATCTCAAGGGAACTCAACGTCAGCAATACCCCTGTCCGCGAAGCTCTTTCCATGCTGGAACGGGACGGGCTCATCGAAATCTACCCAAACGCAGGGCCATTCGTCATTTCCTTTTCAAAGAAACGGCTCGAGACCGTGGCCCAGGCCATTCTCAGCATGCTGCTGGGGGCACTGGAGCTCTGTCAATACACCAACCGAATCGAAAAACTGATCCCTATGCTACAGGATGCGTTAAAAGAGCAGACCCTCCATCTGGACGCCGACAGTGAGCAGGAATATGCCCGCTACTCCATCGCCTTCGAGGGCGCTTTTATCCGGTGCTGCGACAACGCCTATCTGTCAAAGCAGTACAGCGAGATCGAAGATCTCTTCTATCTGACGGTCATGTATGATCAGCTGTACATCGACACCATCCGCAAACGGGCCGTCATGGAACATCAGCAGATCCTGAGCGCGATTATGACCGGAGATTTTGACATGGCAAAGCGCCTGCTGAAGCAGCACTACGATCGCTTCGACCAGGAATGGCAGGAAACCGACGCATAATCGTTTATCAAAGGGTGTCCGCCCCGCTGTCACACGCCGTCAGGCTGTGCGGCGGGAAGGACGCTCTTTTTTCATGGGCCTGACAGCCTTATCCCATGCGTCCAGCCATCTCGGAAGTTTGGCATTTCGTTTGGCATCTGAGAAGGAATCCTCAATTTTGCCAAACTTCGCCCCGGAAGTTTGGCATTTCGTTTGGCATCTGAGAAGAAATCCTCGTTTTTGCCAAACCAGGCCGCCGTTCACCGCCTCCGATCAACGCCAAGCTCCGCCTCCGATCAATGCTGATCAACGCCGGTCAACGTTCACCGCCGTTCGCCTCGTTCCATTTCCGCCTGCGCAGGCGGTACCGCGCAAGGCAGGCCAGCAAGACCATGCCCAGATAGCCGGTATAGGGATAGATGGCCCCTACCAGCCGGTCGAAAGGCAGCTGGCCCAGGATCAGCGTGTCCAGGCTGATGAGCAGCGCCAGGATCAAAGCGCCTTTTCCCGGCTTTGCCAGGCTGTCGCAGATGGTCCAAAGCATGGGAGCGGCTGTAGAGAAGATGCCCAGAAGCGTAACGCCCACAAAGATCACGGCTACGGCCGGCGAAACGGCCTTGGCCAGCTCTAAAGCGGGCACGACGCTGTCGGCCGCATCCTCCAGATGCAGCCCCAGCGCAAGATCCATGAAGATCACCGTCACCATGAGCATAACGCCTCCCAGAATGCCTCCCGCCCTGGCCTCTCTGGCCGACGACGCGTCCCGTCCTAGAACCATGAGAAAGGCGACGGAGCTGACGATGTTGTAGGCCACATAGAGGATGCCGCTCATCCACCACTGCCCGGCGGGCCTCATGTCTCTAAGACCG
>CAZGED010000177.1:0-3415 GCA_964525085.1 uncultured Senimuribacter sp. | reverse complement strand
TGGCGCCTCACCTGGGCGTGACCACGGGAGCCGTAGCCCTGATCTGCGCAGGGGTCTTTGCGGCCAACGGCAATCGATATGAGGACTGTCTGAAGATCAGTCTGGGCTTTCTCTGCGGAGACCTTTGGGCGGTGGCGGCTTTGTTCCTGATGGACCGTCTGCCATTTCCGGCGGACCTGGCCACCTTCCTGACGCTCTTTGTCATGGGCGGCCTGGCGGTTTTGATCAGCACGGCCCTGGAAAAGCTGGTCTACCTGCCGGCTTGGCTGTGCGGCTGGGCCGTGGGACTGACCATCATGGGGCCGGCAGGCTGGGGCGGCCTGGGATCTCTGCCGGTGCAGATCGGCGCGGCCATGGTGGCCGGCGTCATCTACGTGGGAGCCGGCGTGGATCTGTTTCAGAAGAAGCTGCTTGCGCGGATGAAAAAATAGCAGACCCTCATGCAAAAGGGTCTGCCGTATGTACGTACTTATTTTTTCAGGCTGTGGATTCCGGACAACCGATCCAATGCGGTTCGCAGCGTTTCCTCCTGTTTCGCGAAATGAAAGCGGATCAGATGTCTGACATCCTCTCGGAAAAAACTGGATCCCGGAACCGCGCCGACACCGACCTTTCGGGCCAGATCGAGACAAAAGGCCTCGTCGTCTTCATAGCCGAATTCGCTGATGTCCACCAGGACGTAATAAGCGCCCTGCGGATCGGTATAGTGCAGGCCGAGGTCCTTCAGCCCGCCTACGAACAATTCTTTTACCCGGGTATATTTTTCTTTCAGCCAGTCGTAATAGGCATCCTCGAAGTTCAGTCCGACGACGGCGGCCTCCATCAGAGGAGCCGCTGCTCCTACGGTGAGAAAATCGTGGACTTTTTTGATCCGGTCGGTAATCTCCGGAGAAGCCAGCGTATATCCCAGCCTCCAGCCCGTGATCGAGTAGGTCTTTGATAAGGAGCTGCAGACGATGGTTCGATCCCGCATGCCCGGCAAGGACGCCATGTAGATGTGGCGGTACGGCTCATACAGAATATGTTCATACACTTCGTCCGTGATCACGAACAGGTCATAGCGGACGGCCAGCTCCGCGATGATCGACAGTTCCTCTCGGCGGAAGACTTTCCCGCACGGATTTGACGGATTGCACAGGATCATCGCCTTGACGCCCGGCTGCTTCATGGCTTGCTCCAGCCGGTCCGCATCAAAGGTGAAATGGGGCGGTTCCAGAGGTACGTAAACGGGCTCCGCACCGCTGAGGATGGCGTCCGCTCCGTAATTTTCGTAAAACGGAGAAAACACGACCACCTTGTCGCCCGGATTACATACGGACATCATGGCCGCCATCATCGCTTCCGTACTGCCGCAGGTTACCACGATTTCCGTATCCGGATCGTATCGGATGCCGGAAAACCGCTCCTGTTTTCTGGCCAGGGCCTCACGGAAATTCTGCGCACCCCAGGTCAGGGCGTATTGATGGGGCCCCGTCGCGGCGGTTTCCGCCAGACGGTCGGTCATCGCTTTGGGCGGAGCGAAATCAGGGAAACCCTGGGACAGGTTCACCGCTCCGTACTGATTGGAGACTCTTGTCATTCGCCGAATCACAGAATCCGTAAAAACTTCGGTTCTTGAAGATAACTTTGGCACTGCGGACCTCCTCTAAAAAATTAAAAATATCCCAAATAGGTTTTCTGTACGACAGCATGGTAGATCAGATCGATCATCGTGTTAAAATCGAAGACGGGAAGACCGCTGACCGCCTGGATGGCAGCCGCATAAGGCGGCAGATCACTGCATTCCAGCAGGATGGCGCCCACGTCGGGCGCCTGTTCCAGAGCTTCGCTCACGATTCTGCACAATTCTTCCGTAAGTTTTCCGTTGTCCAGTACGGTTTCTCCATAGCGGATCCCATGAAAGGCCGGAAGCGAACCGATATCCCGGATCATCAGGCGCCGGGTGTCAGCGCCGACGACAGAAAGGGCTTTGTCGTCGATGTGTTCCCCGCTTGCCGCCAGAATCAGGATTTTCTTCTGTTCGGAAATTGCCGTTTTGATCATCGGGAGCTGGCACAGGCTGGACAGGAAGACCGGAACGTTCACCGCCTCCGCCACGGCCTTCTGGAAATGGATGAAGTAGCCGCAGGCCCCTACGATAGCTCTGACACCTTCCTGTTCCAGCTTCTTTGCCGCGGCCACGATTTCTTCTTCCAGAGAAGGATCACCTTCAAACAGCCGCTCGATGGAAAAGGACACTTTTTGATACAGCACGGGGAACGGATAGGTGGTTGCATTGGCGACATTCCCCGGCATTTTAGGGTAGATCAGCTCCACCGCGATGATGCCTACCGCAAATCCGGCCGTATAGCGGGCCGGAACTTCAAATACGCCGGACAGACTGTTGCTGTCTTCGAATCGTTTCTGCCATGTCATGCATAGATCCCCTCATTCAGGTATGCCAAAAGGCCTTCCTTGTCCAAATGTCCGATGCCCAGATCTTCCAGGGTCAGCCCGCTCTGATAGAAGTCCTGTCCGGTCATGACAGAAGCGAGGGTGATCATGCTGTCGATCACCGGAGTCTGGATGCCGTACTTCTTCCCCAGCTCGTGATAGATATGGCAGCCTACAGGGATGTCCTCTGTGACATAACGGTTCTGAATCTGGAAAGGTCCGGTTCCGAAACCGGTCGCCCACTGCTCATCAAAAGGAACGATACAGTCGTCTCCCATATATTCCGGACCCAGAATGCTGGTTCTCGACAGGAAATTCTTCTTCGGGAAATACTGGATACCGACGCCCATGGCCTCAGCCAGGGCAACCTCTTCCTGATAAAAGGCGTACTGCACTTCCGCAATGGATTCACAGTAAGCGTGGCTGTAAATGGAATAGGTATATTTATCGTTTCCGCCGAAGATTCTTCCCCAGTTTTCCATGACACCTACGCCCAGCAGCGTACCCGGGCAATGGAGAACAGGATTCACGTTGCTGAAACCGATATCCATGACGGTATTGCCGGCGGTGTATCCGTCTCCCTCCGTGATGGAATCAAAGCAGCCCAGGGCCTTGGAGCTTTCCAGGAAGATCTCCTGGTCCGAAGACGGCAGAGACGCACCGCGCAGCGTAATCGCACGGTATACCAGCCAGCATTCCGATGTCATGACGCCGCCCTCCGTCTCGACTCTGGTTCCGTACGGCGCACTGGACCAACCGCCGATGATGACGCGCTTGTCGATGTTCTGTTCCCGCAGTTTCTTTCTCAGCTTCAGGGAACCGTAATTGTCAGGAATGATGTGCACAATCATGCCGTCCTCCAGAAGAGGAGCCAGCTTCTCGAAAAAGGAATCGTGGGCCACCGACGGGATGGCAACGATGATCAGTCTGCATCCCTTGATACATTCCGCAAGATCGGTTGTGATCAGATCAAAATGGGCGG
>CAZGED010000176.1:0-3506 GCA_964525085.1 uncultured Senimuribacter sp. | reverse complement strand
ATACTGGCTGGTGGATCCTGACAAGCACAAGGTCATCGTCTACGTCTTTGAACATGACGGCGATACCTGTCCGACAATCTATGGATTTCAGGATCAGGTTCCCGTTGCCGTCTTTAGCGGAGACTGCGTCATCGACTTCGCCAAAATAGATGAGGAAATCAGAGCCTGGTGTCCTGAGGAAGCATAGCGCTGCGATCCTCCCGCCGTGCTACACCACGACCAGACTTTCCCGACGCAGGCTTCCGAAGTGCTCTTCCAGCATGGCCCGGTGGCTGAGAAAGGCGGGATCGTCGAAGTATCTGGCTTCTTCCGGACATTTCCGGATACAGGCCTGGCATTTAATGCAGATGCCCACAGCCTGCAGGGTATCCCGGTCAATGCTGCCCATGGGGCAGACCTCCGCGCAGCGGCCGCATGCGGTGCAGAGGTCTGTCCGCAGCTGCGGCTTTGCCTTCAGGAATCCGGCAGGCTGGCCGTCGCTTCCTTTAGGAACATAATATGGACCCGCCGGATGGCTGCCCGGAAAGTCCGCTGCCGCCAGCCGGCGGCCGGCCCGCAGATTGGCGGCGGCGCCCAGACCCAGGGCGGCGGCTTTTTCCAGATCCCCGGCGTCGGGACGGCCTGCGGCGACCCGGGCAAAGGCGTGCTGACAGACGAAGGCGCCGCCGCCAGCCAGCCGGAACCGGTTCGCCTCCATCAGATCTGCCAGTTCCGCCAGGGCATCGTCAAAGCTGCGCCCGCCAAAGGTGACCACCGGTACGCCGAAAGCGCCGTTTCCGTCGATCCTGTCTCTGATAAACGGCATGATCTTGTTCGGCACCCGGCCCGCATAGGTGGGCACGGCCAAAAATACGAGTTCTTCCGCCTCAAACCCCATCGGCGCTTCTCGCATATTCGGACGGGAAATATCCATCTGCTCCACCGTCCATGGAGCTTCCTCGCCGTTATCCTGCAAGGCCTCGGCCGCTGCCGAAGCCGCCTCCATGGTCACCCTTGCGGTGCTTCCCGTCGGGCTGAAGGAAACCGCCCAGATCTTTTTTTTCATAACGCACCTCTTTCTTTCGCGTAATCAAACAGACTTTCCTCGTTGTTTTCCAGCTTTCCGTCTATGACCAGCTCCAGCATCTCCTGCAGCAGCCGCCCGATTTCCGGCCCCGGCTTCCCGCCCATCCGAACCAGATCTCCGCCGCTGACGGCCAGCTGATCCAGGCGATAGCACGGATCCTCCGCCAAAAGCTGCTGCAGACGCAGCGAAGCCGCACCGTTTCCGATCGCGTCCGCCGCCGCAAAGTACAGCTCCACAGTCTCTCTGCCCTCGTCCCGCAGCAGGCGCAACAGCTCCGCCCTCTCCTCCGGCGGCTCCGGCTGCCGGTCAAAAAGCCGGGCAATGGCGGAGGCCTGGTTTACGGTATGGTTATCGTATTTCAGAGTCCGCAGGGCTTCCTTTGTTCTTCCCCGAAAAAGTACCGCCAGCCGCACCGTCAGCTCCCTCGGTAAAGCCTCGACGGAAACCCCTTTGCTGACGTCCGGGAACTCCGGCACGCAGACCTGCAGCACCTCGCCGCAGCTCTTGAGGACGCTGTCCGCATGATCGCCCAGGACCAGCTTTGACAGCTCGGACCGGATGCGTTCCTTTGAGATATGCTCCAAAAGCGTCCGGCAGTCCCGCACGGCCCTGTCGGTCTCGTCGTCCAGCGTAAATCCCAGCACCGCCTGAAAGCGAAGCGCCCGCAGGATGCGAAGGGCGTCCTCTTCAAATCTTTTTTGCGGATCGCCTACGCAGCGGATAAGCCCCGCACCGATATCCTCACGCCCGCCGCAGACGTCCACCAGTCCCGCAGACGGACTGTAGGCGATGGCGTTGATGGTGAAGTCCCGCCGCCGCAGGTCCTCTTCCAGGCTCCGGGTAAACACCACCTCAGACGGATGGCGGCCGTCCAGATAGGCCCCATCGATGCGATACGTGGTCACCTCCACAGGGTGTCCATCCATCAAAACCGTCACGGTCCCGTGCCGCACCCCTGTCGGGACGGTGTTTTTTTCGCCAAAGCAGGCCGTCGTCTCCTCCGGCAGGGCCGACGTACACACGTCCCAGTCGGCAGGTCTCTTGCCCATCAAAGAGTCTCTGACGCAGCCGCCCACCACAAAGGCCTCGTGACCGACCCGCTCTAAGCCGGCAAGGACTTGCTCTACATATGCCGGCAGTTCTATGGTCTGTGGTGAAAAGTCGGTAAGATTCATGATTTCCTCCCCCCTTTCGCCTTTTTCTTATTTGCATGCAGGTTTCCTTTGATATTATACCTTGCTTCGCCGACAGGCGCAACGACAAAACAATACGGATTTCCAAAGCCTGCTATAACCGGCAATGAAAAAGCCGCAGCTTTGATCATTTTTTTTAGAAACTCGGCTCGTTCCCTGTATTTCATCTCCAAAACGTGGTATAATGATACAAACACTTTAAGACTGCAACATCCGAATCATCTGGCGATGGACGCAGAGATCCGCCGCATTACCAGAAATGCTTTATCGAAATGCGATAGTCTTTACTATTACGGAGGTACGAATATGAGCGAAACAATGCAAACCATTTTGAACAGAAGAAGTATCCGCCAGTACAAACCGGACATGGTTCCGAAGGAACTGATCGACCAGGTCATCCAGGCAGGCACCTACGCGGCCACCGGCATGGGAAAGCAGTCTCCGATCATCATCGCCGTAACGGACAGGGAGCTGCGCGACAGACTGGCAAAGGCCAACGCCGTATTCATGGGGCAGAGTGAGGACATGGATCCCTTCTACGGCGCGCCGGTGGTGCTCATCGTCCTGGCAAACAAAGCGATCCCGACCCATCTCTACGACGGCAGTCTGGTCATGGGCAACATGTTGCTGGCGGCGGCAGACGCAGGTCTGGGCAGCTGCTGGATCCACAGAGCGAAGGAAGAATTTGAGAGTGAGATCGGCAAGGAGATTCTGCAGAAGCTGGGCATCGAGGGCGACTATGAAGGCATCGGCCATTGCATCTTAGGCTATCCTGACGGAGAAACGCCGGAGGCCGCGCCGAGAAAAGCGGATTACGTGTACTATATCTAAAAGGGCTGATGGAAAAATCGCCGGTATTTCCTCGGGAAGTGCCGGCGATTTTTCCATTTTTTCAATACAGAAGGCATGTCATGCCGGGACGGATGAGAGTTTCATGCCCGGCACGATACGGTTCTATCCTTTTATCACCATGCAGCCCTTCCTAAAGAAGCAGACGCCGTACTTCAGGATCGGACTGTAGCCGCCGCTGATCAGACCGTCCTCGTAATGGTTCGCTTCGATCTGTGCCAGAGCCTCACGACACTTTTCTTCCATCTGCCGGATGTCCTTCGTGACCTTGATCTCCAGGATCACGCCTCTGCCCCTGAATTTGGTCTCCTCCAGGGTGATATCGGTCCTACCTGTGCCGTTTTCCCGATTGGATGCCACCCGGTAATTTCCCGCTCCCTTCAGCAGGCCGGTCAAAA
>CAZGED010000175.1:0-3532 GCA_964525085.1 uncultured Senimuribacter sp. | reverse complement strand
CCCAGAACATCGACGGCCTCCATCAAAAAGCGGGCAGCCGCAAGGTCTACGAGCTTCACGGCAGCGTCCTGCGCAATTACTGTGAAACGTGCGGCGCTTTCTACGACGTGGACTACATCATGGATGAAAGCCATTGCGAAAAAGGCGTGCCTCACTGTAGCTGCGGCGGCCGTATCAAGCCTGACGTGGTGCTTTACGAGGAAATGCTGGACGACAGCTGCATACAGGGAGCCGTGGAAGCCATAGAAAAGGCGGACACCCTGATCATCGGCGGCACCTCCCTGGTGGTCTATCCCGCAGCCGGCTTGATCAACTATTTCAGAGGCAGACATCTGGTGCTGATCAACAAGAGCCAGACCCCGTACGACGGCAAGGCAGACCTGGTGATCTACGACGCCATCGGAAAGGTGATGAAGCTGGAATGAACATCCTGGTAGTCAACGACGACGGCATCCGGTCGAGCGGCATTTGGCATCTGGTCCGGGCTCTGTCAAAGGCCGCCGACGTTTACGTCTGCGCACCGGACGGGCAGCGCAGCGCCAAGAGCCATTCCATCACCCTGGGCCGGGACGTCATCGTCCAGCCGGTGGAATTTCCGGGAGCAAAAGGAGCCCTGCAGACTTCAGGCTCTCCGGCGGACTGCACCAAGATCGGTCTGCAGTTTTTCGCGGAGGAAGGGATCAAAATAGACATGGTCTATTCCGGCATCAATATGGGAAGCAACCTGGGCATGGACACCCTGTATTCCGGCACCATCGGGGCTGCGGCAGAGGCGGCCATTTCCGGCGTTCAGGCTGTGGCGGTTTCCGTCGACAATCACGAGGCGGTCCACTTTGATACGGCGTGCAAACTGGCGGTGGACGTCATAGGACATGTCCGCGGCGGGCTGGATCCGTCGGTAGTGGTGAGCATCAACGTGCCGGACCTTCCGGCAGAGGAGATCAAAGGCGTCAGAACCGCTTTGTTGGGCAGGCATTACTACGACGACCGTTTCCACAGGGTGGAAGGCAGCCGGTACGCCCTCTCCGGGCAGCCGGCCGACGATTCGGACCACTCCCTGGACTACGACCTGGCGGCGGTGCATGAGGGCTACGCCACGGTCACGCCGCTGCGCTTCGACTTTACCGACCGCAGCAGCTTTGAAACTGTAGAGAAGTGGGGCCTTACCGTATGAATATTTTGAAACATTCCTTTGAAGAGATGACGAAGGAGGATGCGGAAATCCTGGGAGCGTATTTTGACGGCTTCGATTACAGAGGAGCCGGTTATACCTTTCTCTCCAACTATATCTGGCGGAACACCTTTTGTCTCTGCTGGGAGGTGATCGGCGATTATCTGTGCCTGGCGGGCGCGGACTGCATGATCACCGAAAAGCCGAACGCCATCATCTCCATGCCCATGACCCGGAACGGGGTCTACGATCCCGCCGGTCTGCGGGAAACCGTGCTGGAGGTGAAGCGGCGGTTTGAAGCGCGGAAGATTCCGTTTTCCATCGTACTGGCGCCGGGACACATGGTACATTACCTGGAAGAAGCGTTTCCGGGGCAGATGGCCTTTGTCCACGACAGAGACAACGACGAGTACGTGTATCGAAAGGACAAGCTGATCACCCTCAGCGGCCGGGCGCTCCATAAGAAAAAGAATCACATGAATTATTTCCTGAAGACCTATGCGTATACGGCGGAGCCGATTACCGGAGACATGGAGGCGGAAATCATGGCGTTCACCGCCAGAAGCAGAGAGAACAAAGGCTATGACGCGGACGAGATGGAAAGCCTTTACCGGGAGGAGGAGGCCATTCGGGAGATTCTGCGTCTGATCGACCGGCCAGAGGTCTATTCGACAGCGGTACGCATCGACGGAAAGCTGCAGGCCTTTGCCATCGGGGAGCTCATCAACGGTGACACGGCGGCGGAACACTTTGAAAAAGCCAACGAGGATTACCGCGGTCTGTATCAGGTCGTCTGCAGCGAATTCTGCAAGGCGTTGCCGGAACATATCGTCTATGTCAACCGGGAAGAGGACATGGGACTCCCGAACCTGCGGCAGGCAAAAGAAGCGCTGAAGCCGGACCACATGGAAGAGAGGTATTCAGGCAGATTTGTCCTGTGATTTGTCCTGTGAGACAGGCCGCCGGGACGATTCGTTATCGGTTCACCGGCATTCCGGCGCCGATGGTTGAGAAAATGCGGCCATATGTAAGGTTGCTTTTTAGGGAAAATCATGGTATAATGAGCGAAAGTGCCGCTTTCACTGAGCACAGAGCAAAAGCAGCCGGAATTTTCGCATTTTGGACGAGAATTTGGACAGAAGCAGTTTTGAAAGAATGACAAATTTTTAACAAAACAGGGTTGTTTTTTTGCGGGTGCCGTAGTATAATAAGAATGACAATAATTTAACAAATTCTGAAGAGCGCAAAGCGGGCTTTGCAGGATTTTATTCCAACTTTCATGGACGTTTATTTTAAGGAGGTACATACACAATGAGAGAAGTAGTAATCGTAGGTGCAGCCAGAACCCCGATCGGCAGCTTTGGCGGCTCACTGAAAGACGTTCCAGCCAGAACTTTAGGCGCTGTTGCTATCAAGGCAGCTGTTGAAAGAGCCGGCATCAAGCCTGAACAGGTTGACGAAGTCATCATGGGCTGCGTACTGCAGGGCGGATTAGGACAGAACGTATCCAGACAGATGTCTCTGGACGCAGGGATTCCTATTGAAGTTCCTACTATGACGATTAACAAGGTTTGCGGTTCCGGTCTGAGAGCCGTTGAACTGGCCGCACAGATTATCAAAGCCGGCGATGCCGACATCGTTGTTGCAGGCGGTGCGGAGAACATGTCCGCAACTGCATACGCAATGCCGAAGGCAAGATGGGGAGCGAGAATGAACAATGCCCCTATGGTTGACATGATGGTTAACGACGGTCTGTGGGATGCGTTCAACAACTATCACATGGGTATCACCGCAGAGAACATTGCTGAGCAGTGGGGCCTGACAAGAGAAGAACTGGATGAGTTCTCCCTGGCTTCCCAGCAGAAGGCAGAAGCTGCGATTAAAGCCGGAAAATTCAAGGACGAGATCGTTCCGGTGGAAATTCCGCAGAGAAAGGGCGATCCGATCGTATTCGATACCGACGAGCACCCGAAGTTTGGTTCCACCATCGAGAAGATGGCGAAGCTGAAACCGGCATTCAAGAGAGACGGCGGCGTTGTTACCGCTGCTAACGCGTCCGGCATCAATGACGCAGGCGCTGCTTTAGTCGTTATGTCCAAGGAAAAGGCTGACGAGCTGGGTCTGAAACCGATGTGCACCATCAAAGGTTATGCTTCCGCAGGCGTTGATCCGAAGATCATGGGTATCGGACCTGTACCTTCTTCCAGAAAAGCAATGGAGAAGGCCGGCGTAACCATCGACCAGATGGATCTGATCGAAGCCAATGAAGCATTTGCGGCACAGTCCGTAGCGGTCGGCAAGGAACTAGGATTTGACGCTTCCAAGCTGAACGTAAACGGCGGCGCGATCGCTCTGGGACAC